>CAJMOS010000072.1 GCA_905215015.1 uncultured bacterium
CTCCTTGATCTCGTCGGCGGAAAGCTGCAGGTTCTGCTCGATCTCCCGGCACTTGCTGCTGGTGTTCAGGTCACGGCCAAGCTGTCTCAGGTCTTTGGCGCTGGAGATCTGCAGCTTGTTCTCGTACCGCTGTTTGGTCTCGTTGCACTGCTTGATCTTGGTCTCGGCGTCGATGAAGTCCTGGGTGAAGGCCATGATCTCTTCCTGCTCCAGCTTGACCTTGGACAGTTTTTCCAGCAACACCTTGCGCTGCTTCTTCAGATCCTCGTCGTTGAAGATGTTCTTGCCGGAAGAGTTCTTCTGCTCTTTGCTGGCAACGTAGTTCCGTAGCGGCTTCTCCAGGCCGAGGGCTTTCAGCTGCGCCTTGTAGTACTGGGAGTAGCGCTTCTGGTTGGTAATCAGCTCCTTGTAGTCCTTCGGGCTGAAGTTGCCTTCCTCGTCGTCGATCTTGGTGTTGATTGTCTGCAGGATGTTGGAAAAACGGGTGATCATGATGCCGCTGTCGCGGATGACCGCCTTGATGATCTCGCTGCCCTGCTCGAGCTTCTTGGCGAGCTCGACCTCCTGCTCGCCCGTCAACAGGTTCTCACGTCCGATCTCCTTGAGATAGAGACGGATCGGGTCGTCGCCATTGGTGTCGGTCCTGTCGGTGCCCAGCATGACGTTTTGATGGTGGGATTGCTGTCCGTCATGGTCGTCCAGGGAGGAGATGTCGACAATATGCTCGCCGCCGCCGACAGTGTCGTCGTCGTTGCTCATCTGCCAACCGTTCTGGAAGGAGGCCTCTTCTTCCTCGTCCTCCTCTTCTTCCTCGTCTTTGTCGGCGTCGTCATCGTCGCTTTTTTTCTTCTCGTCCTGGGCGTGGGAAGCATCCTCGTCAAAGTCCGGCACCGAGTCGAGCGACAGATCCTCGTCATCAGGAATCAGGTCGTCGGCATCCTCTTCCTGCTCTGCGGCGAGCTCCTCGTCCTCTCCCGCGAGGTCCTCCTCGCTGGGGCCGTTCTCGAACGACTCGTCATCGGCATCTCCGCCCTCATCGCTCAAGGGGATGTTGGCGTCGGTCGCCAGGGACTGGACGATATCCTCGACATCATCTTCCGTGGCTTTCTTGCCAAGAGCGGCACGAATATCGTCACGGGTCACGGACTGGGTTTCTGCGTATTTCTTCACCATCGCCTTGACGATGGTCTCACGAACATTGTCTTCGAGCATGCTACCTCAATTCTCTCTTCATTGATTGTTAACTTTTTTCTGCGCGGCGGCCTGTTGTTTGAGCTGTTCCCTCAGCTGATCCACCTTCGTGTTCAGCTCGAGAAGTTCCTGGACCAGGCGGGCAACCTCCTCAGAATCCGACTGCGTTATCTGCATCAGGCCCCTGATTTCGGTTCTCTTGTCATCCAGGTTCCGAATTTTGATCCGTACCAGTGCTTCTTGGATATTTTCTTCGACATCGGTCGTGAATTCCTTCATCGAGAAGGAGGCGTTCACATCACTTGCAATCTGCGGATCAGAAATCTTGTTGAGAATGTATTCGTTGCTGACCTCTCCAGCACCCTCCCGTTTCACGTCTTCCAAGACCCGGTAGAGCTCGCGCGCCTCTTCGTTGCGCATATCGCCAATCTCCAACCGGCTCCTCACTTCATCGAACAAGGACCGCTTGTTCATGACATACAGCATGCACCGGAGCTCGATGTCGATGCTGTTGGTCAACAAAGGTCTGATGGGTTTGGCGACCACTACAGGGATCGAAGAGGCCGTTTCCTCCCCTTCAGCCCCTGCCGATGGCTTCTTTTCCGGAACCCGATACGACGGATACCGAGCGCCACTATGGGCCCTCTTCTCATAATCCGCCTTCACGGAATCCTTTTCCACACCAAGCGTTAGGGCCAGTCTCCCCAGGAGGTCATCGAGCACAATCTGGCTCTTCGTCACCTCCAAAAAGGGCAACACAGCGTCCATTACGCCCAGTTTAGCATCAGACGACATTATATCATAACGATTTACTGCCGAATCGACAAGATAGGAAAAACCATCTTTTGTCCTGCCGAGCTCGTTGCGCAACGCCTCGGCGCCATGCTTCTGCAACACCTCGGACGCGTCCTTGCCCAGTGTCAGATGCGCCACCTCGCCCACCAGACCGGCTTGCTGGAGGATGACCAGCGCCTTGGTGGTCGCCTTTTGCCCGGCGTCGTCGCTGTCGAACAGGCAGGTGACCTTGTCCGCATACCGCTTCATCACCTGCGTATGGTCGAAGGTGAATGCGGTCCCGCAGGAAGCCATGGCATAGCCGAGACCTGCCTGGTGGAGCGCCACCACGTCGAAGTTCCCCTCGCAGATGATGATCCGCCGGGGGCTCTCCTTTCCTTTGAGCAGCGGAAGCGACTCATACAGGCCAAGCAGGTTTTCCCGCTTGTTGAAGATGGGCGAGTCGGACGAGTTGATGTACTTGGCTCTGCTCTGCCCGGTCAGGTCGCGGCCACTGAAAGCCACGGTATTGCCCTTCGCGTCCCTGATTGGGAAGACGATACGGCCGGTGAACAGGCAGTAGTCGGGATGGTTCTTGCTGAACAGGCCGCTTTGGGAAAGAAGCTCCTCGGAATAGCCGAAGCCCTTGAGCATCTCGTAAACGGAGAAATCGCGCTCTTTGTGGAAGTCCGCCCCAGGCATGTAGCCGATGTTGAAAAGCTCCCACATGTCCTTCGCCACAGCCCGGCCCTCCAGGTAGTCGCGGGCATGCGCCACAGCGGTGTTCCTGCTTTTTACCAGGACATTGTGACAGTAGGTGGCCAGACGGTCGTACAGCCCGTACATCGCCTCCTTCTGCCTGTTCCGCTCCACCTCCTGGGGGCTGAGCTGCTCCAGTTCCACTCCCGCCTGCTTGGCAAGTTCCCTGACCGCCTCGGGAAACGAGACCTTCTCCATTTCCATCACCAGATTGAATATGGTGCCGCTCTTGCCGCACCCAAAACAATGGAAGAAGCCGGTATCGTCGTGCAGCACCATGCTGGCGGTCTTCTCGCCATGCAGGGGGCAGCAGCACCACAGCTCGTTGCCACGATGCTCGATTTTCGCATACCTGGCGGCAACGTCGCTCACCAGGATCCTGTCCCGGATTTTCTGGAGTGTCTCGTCAGAAAAACTCGCCATGCCCTATTCCCAAACTCCCATATGGCGGAGCATGCTCATCGCCATCTGCTCCTCGATTTCGCGTTTGGAATGTGTCTTGCCGTGATTGATGCCGGGACAAAAAGCCCCTTCGGCATCCCAGCTTTGCCGATCCTTCAGAATCGTATCCCAAAATGGATAGGCCCGGCACTGGACCGGCCTCGCCTCGTAGACCGCACATCCCTTCTCTGTAAGAAATATACAATCATTATTGGTTTTTTCCAAAAGGGAATAACGGAAGCCTGATTCCTCGGTACGTCTGCAATAGGTGGAGAGGAACTGGCTGCGCTCCATAGTGAAGAAAGCGCACAGGCGAGCAATATCGGCCTCGCACAGGAAGACATATCCGGGCTCGACGCCACAGCAGTATCGGCAACCGTTGCAGGAGAACTGCAGACCCCGATCGTAGAAACAGCCCATATCCACCACCTGGTAACAAAAAAGGCCTCTTCCGAAGAAGAGACCTGATTGGAGAGGGAAGGATTCGGACCTTCGAAGCTATAAGCAGCAGATTTACAGTCTGTCCCCTTTGACCACTCGGGAACCTCTCCAAGCTTTCAAGCAAGAGTGACTTTATCCGCAACCCTTTGCGTTAGTCAATACATTTTGCAAAAAAACTGTCAGCACGCGATTTGACAGAGAGAATCCATTTCCTGTATGCTTGCACACGAAACGCCGACTTAGCTCAGCTGGTAGAGCATCTGATTTGTAATCAGACGGTCATTGGTTCAAGTCCGATAGTCGGCTCGCCCTTTCCACGGATAACTCTATCCGTGGATTTTTTTCGTCTCGGGCCGGTTTGGGTCATTGTCCCGGGAACTGGTCAGGGCGAAGCCGTTCCGCGCCATTGATATAGACAGGCGCCAGGCCGCTTTTCTCCTCTTTCAGGACCAACAGGATCCTGACGCACCTGGGCATCATCCCCTTGATCTCAGGCTCCTGCATGCAGAAAAGCGGGACGCTTGCGCCATGGCCGCTCGCCCGGAGCGCCCCGGCCGGATTCTTGCTTTGCAAGTCCGAGGTGATGGTGAAGAGGATGCAGGCAAGGTCGGTCTCGGAGAGGCGGTTCTTCTCCAAAAGCGCCTCGAAACATTCCTTGACCGATTTGACAATCGCCTCGGGGCTGTCCTCGCTGACCCCCGTGGCTCCCCTGAGCGCGCAGATAGACATGGTTTTCCTTCCTTCGGGTCACAAGCCGATGACCATCCCCTGCCCGACCAGATGCTGGGCGAAGGAAATGGCGTAGGAGATGCCGAACGCGATGGCGACCCTCAACACGTCCAGCAGACAAAGTTTCAAAGGGAAGATTCCTGCCAGCACCGTGACGATTCCCGCCAGCACCAGAATCCAGACACCCATCAGATAGATGGTCCAGCAGACCAGCTCATGGCAGAGCACCAGCAAGTCGATGTAGCTCTCGTCCACCGAGAAATAACTGCCGCCAAGAAAAGCGACGAAAAAGAAACAGAGCAGCAGAAGGAGATACGTGTGCACCCTGGAGGAGAAAGCAAGAAGTCTCTGTGTCTGCAACATGCGACAAGCATACCACTGGAAAGGGAGTCGGGGCAACAGCACAAATTCGTTTGCAAGGGTCAGGAATCGGGGTACACTGTCCGAGGAGGAATTGCTTGTATGCAAACCATAGATGAACGTTTCATGAAACTCGGGCTGAGACCAGCCGATATCCTGTTTCCGGTCAAGTCGGTCGACCTTTCCAAGTGGGCCGTGGTGGCCTGCGACCAGTTCACCTCGGAGCCCGAGTACTGGAAACGGGTCGAGGATTACGTAGGCCAGGCCCCTTCCACGCTCCACCTGATTTATCCCGAAGTCTACCTGGAGGAACCGGACAAGGAAGAGCGCATCAAGCGCATCGACCAGACGATGCGTCAGTATCTGGACCGGCAGCTGTTCGCCACCTATCCCCACTCCTTCCTGCTGGTGCACCGTACCACGGCGCTCGGCCATAGCCGCTGGGGCCTGATGGCGGCCCTTGACCTGGACCAATACGATTACTCCAAGGACAGCACCAGCCTGATCCGCGCCACGGAGGGAACGATCCTTTCCCGCATTCCGCCACGCAAGGAAATCCGCAGGAACGCCGTGCTGGAAATCCCCCATATCATGGTGCTGATCGATGACGCGAAACGCCAGATCATCGAGGCCCTGGCGGCCAAACGCGACCAGCTGACCAAGGTCTACGAGACAGAGCTGATGGCTGGCGGCGGCTCCATCGAAGGTTTTTTGGTCGACAGGCCCGAGGACCTGGAACTGGTCGCCAGAGGGTTCGAGACGCTGTACGACGCGCTCGATCCGAAGAATCCCCTGCTCTTCGCCATGGGCGATGGCAACCACAGCCTCGCCACCGCCAAAAGCTGCTGGGAGGACCGGAAAGCGACGCTTTCCGAGGCGCAACGCAAGAACGACCCCGCACGCTTCTGCCTGGTCGAGCTGGAGAACATCCATGACGACGGACTGACCTTCGAACCGATCCACCGCGTCCTGTTCCACGTCGATTTCAACACCTTCTGCGAGACGGTCGAGAATTTCGCCTCAGGGGGGAAGGTTGTCGGGGAACCTGACTTCGAGACGCTTTGCGCCGCGGTCAACGACCCGGCTGTCAAAGGACAGAAGTTCGGATATGTGGACAGCGATGGACCGAAGCTCTTCATCCTCGAGGACCCGGCCTGCGCGATTGCCGCGGGAACCCTGCAGAAAGTGATCGACACCCTCACCTCGGAAGGAAATACGACAGTCGACTACGTCCATGGGACGGCGATCGTCCAGAAGCTTTCCAAGGAGGCCGGAAATGCGGGTCTTGTCCTGCCGGACATCGCCAAACACACCTTCTTCGATACCATCAGAAAGGACAAGGCCTTCCCCCGCAAGACATTCAGCATGGGAGAGGCCACTGAGAAACGGTATTATCTGGAAGCGAGGAAAATCACCGGCTAATCAACGGATCAGGCTGGTGGCGTCATAGCCGCCACTGCGGAGGATCCGGTAGGGACGCACCGTGCAATCGATCAACGTCGAGGGCACGGTGCCTTGCATTTCCCCGTCGACGACAAACAGGTCCACTTTGCCGTTGAAGGCATAGATGATGTCGGTCATGTTGGTCAGGCTCGCGGAGCCAGACATGTTGACGCTGGTCGAATATATCGGGGAGCCCAGCCGGGAAAGCACGTTCTGCAGGAACGGGTCGTCAGGAACGCGGATGGCGGTCTTGCCGCTCCCGTCCCTGTTGCGCATGATTGCGGTAAGCTGGCAGGGCCAGACCGCCTTGATGTCCCCGGGAACCTCACAGAGCCGCTCGGCCTGTTCGAGGGTGGCGAGCTGGAGGAACGGCTTGCGCTGGTCCCGCTCCTTCAGGGCGTACAGCGCCTCCATCGTCTTCTTGCCTACCTTCGCGCACAGCCCGTAGATCGTATCGCAGGGAAGCACAAGCACCTTCCCCTCGTCCAACATCCGCACAGTCAGATCCAGAGCATCGGCCTGATTCTTGTAGCAGACGTTCGACTCCTTGTCACTCATACGAGACCCTCCTCCTTTCTTCGGCCACAAAGAGTACCACACTCAGCAGGGCGGCCGCCAGTGCGATCAGCGCGTTCGCCCACAGCGGCAAATGCACATAATGGAAGACTCTCGTCTCCCGTATCGCGACGGGAACCGGCTCCTGCAGCCCCGGCTGGTCGAAGAAATACACCTGCTCGCCCTCGCGCTGGTAGCCCAGCTTGAAGGCGGCGTCCTGCACCCCCTGTCCCTCAGCCATGCTCTGGCTCCGGGCAAGGAGCGCGTCGACCTGCACCTGCTTCTGCTGCGCCTCGTAGGCGAGCTCCCTCACCTCTTGCTTCATGGCAGCGATGTAGGTAAGACCGTGCGTGCCGATGCAAATCTCCAGCAAAAGGAGAGTTATCAGGAAAATAAAGGCAGAAGCCATCCATTTCTTTCTTGTCATTGATTGACGCCAACCGTATAATCGGAATGGTACTCGGAAACGAGGACCATGTACATATCCGGAGGACGAGATGGCAGAAAGGAAAAGCTACGGCAAGCAGGTTTTCGCGAGCCTTGTAATCACAGTGCTGGTGCTGGGAGCGCTAGTGTACGCGTTTGGTGCCTATCTTATTCCGAAATACCAGATCACCCAACAGCAAATCTATGACGTTATGGTCAAGTTGTTCCCCATTCTGATCGGGCTGGTGATGATCCAGGCCGGCGTGATGGTGGCACACCGCCGCGACGACGAGTATGCCGACCAGGTCGACAAGCTTCCGCCGAACGCCTATGACGAGCCGCTTTCCCGTCTTCCCGACGACGACCCGGCCAGACTCAAGAGCCAGAACATGGTTTTCTCCCAGCCACTGTCTGAAGAGTCAAAGGAAGAACCGGCAAAGACGGAGGAACCGATTGTCGCCGAGAGCGAAGAGACCGCGATCAGCCCGACCGTCACCATCCCTGCCGCCACCCAGAGCGTCGAGGACTCGTTCTCATCCATTTTGGAGAACGAGCTGGAAAGCGCAGCCGACATGGACTACGACCTGACCTTGGTGCTCGCCACCAGCAGCGACGAGGCGAGCCGCGCCAAGACCAACGAGCGCATCGCCAGCCTGATCGACCCCAGTGCCTTCTCCTTTACGTTGGATGATGGCACGGAAGCGATGATCTTCCCCTTCTTCAACCAGGAAGAAACCGAGCAAGTGATGGACAAGGTGGTCGAGACGTTGAAGAACGAGCAGCCAGAAAACGAGCTGAAGCTGGGCTACGCCTCCCGTAGCGGTCGTGTCATCGACAGCGACATCCTCATAGGAGAGGCGAAAGCCTGAGGTTCAATCCTCCAGCGGGAGGTCGAACGACATCCGGTCCCTGGTCAGTATCGTGTCAGGAAAGACAGCCCGGGCATCGCGTGCCAGGTATTTCAATTCACCATTGCTATAGCGGGGACTGTAATGCAGCAGTCCCATTTTTTTCACATGGGCATCACGGGCGATCAAGCCGGCCTGCGCGCTGGTCATGTGTTTCTTCTCTCGGGCCGTCTCCTCGAGATCCGCGGTGAACATTCCCTCGCAGAGCAACAAGTCGCTGTCCCTGACGAAATCGGCAATTCTGGGCAGGTAGAGGGTGTCGGTCACGTAGCTGAACTTGCGTCCTTTGCGTGGAGGCCCCATCACCTCGTCCGGCGTCACGACCTTCCCGTCAGGCAGGGTGACGCTCTGCCCTTTCTGCAACTGTCCCCACATCGGCCCCATCGGAACCCCAGCGGCATGGGCGGCCTCGGGATGGAAGGCACCTGGACGCATCTTCTCCTGCAGCGTATAGCCCCAGCAGGGCTTTGTATGCTCCAGACGGAAGGCGCTGACCGTATACGCAGCCTCGTCGACAATCACTCCTTCAAAAACCGGTTTGACGATGATCTCGTAGTTGATGTACATGTCCAGGATCCTGCGCGAGGACTCGACATACTCGGCAAGTTTCGGAGGACCGTAGATCGTCAGCGGAGTCTCGCGGTCTACCTGGCTTGAGAGCATCAGTATTCCCGGAAGTCCCGTGACATGGTCGGCGTGCATGTGGCTGATGAAGATCTTGTCAATCTTCTTCCAGTGCAGATCCAACATCTTCAGCGAGACCTGTGTTCCTTCTCCGCAATCAAACAGGAACAACTCTCCCTCCCGGCGCACCATGGCGCTGGTCAGGAATCTACCGGGAAGCGGCTGCATGCCGCCCGTACCAAGGGCAAATACTTCAAAACTCATGCCGACAGTATAGCAAAAGGGTGCTTCTCTGTCCTTATGCTACCAGGGAAAGCGGTTCTATTCTCCGGATTCCACGGATGCCGATGGCGGCCGAGACCACCGAGGAGACAAGCAGGAAAAGGGAGACAAGCGCCAGTTGTCCGAGCGGCACCCTGATGGTGAAGGTCAGCAGATAATAGGTCAGCGACGGAAAGCCGTAGTCGGCGATGGCTCCCAGCATGGGACGGGAAAGGAACGAAAGCCCGATGCCGAGCACAAGCCCAAGGCATACGGCCGCGCTCTCCAGAAGGCAGATGCCGCGGATGAAGGCACGCATGGTCGCGCGGTGCGTGCTCCCCAGCAAGGAAAGCAGGGCGATATCCCTTCTCCGGTCATAGACCAGGACCGACGCGAACTCGCTGGCGAAATAGGCGCCAAGCAGGATGATGACGCAGAAGATGACCAGAATCAGCTTCCGGCTCGTGACCAGGTTTTCCACCAGGTCATCTTCTTTCTCGTACCAGGCATGGGCGGAATACCCCTCTTCCCGGATTCGCTGCAACGCCTGTTCCAACCCCTTTCCAACGACCAATTCGGTCTGGACGGGAAATCCGTAGGGTTCCAATGCCTTGGACGGCAGGAACGCGAGGTTGGCATCCAGTTCCGCGTATCCCGAATCGTAGATGCCCCCAACCTTGCACAGCATCGGCCGGAAGCTGTCCCCGATGGCGATCACGACCAGGGCCTTGTCCCCAAGGTGAAGCCCCAGCTCGGTCGCCAAAGTTCTTCCAAGCGTCACGCTATGGGCATCTTGTTCCTCCGAAAGGGAAAGCGAGCGCAGGGCGGCCTTCCGCCCACCAGAAAAATACCCCTCTCCTACCCCTTTCAGCGCGACCGGCTTGACCGATCCGGTCCCATACAGCAAGGCGGAGGCAAGAATCACCTGCTCTCCCTCCGGATAGGCTCCCTGGATGGTGATTTCCCCATCCCCCAACATCACGTATCGCTGCTGGATTCCCTCGATCATCGAGTTGACGAAGACCAGCCCATAGCTCACCAGAAGGGAAATCAGCAACAACAGGACAAACTGTCCCCGGAGTTTCCGCTCCCGGCACAAATGGCTGGAAACCAATCGCTGGAACGTCATGCCAACACCCCTTCACGAAGATGCCAGACCTGGTCGGTCCGCTCGGCAAAGAGCCTGTTGTGGGTCACGAGCAGAAGGGTGAACTTCCCTTCTCCGGCCAGATCGAGCAGCAAATCCTCCACAACCTTGGCATTCCCTTCGTCCAGACTACCCGTCGGCTCATCGGCGAAGACAATGGCAGGGGCGCAGGCAAGGGCACGGGCGACGGCCACCCGTTGCCGCTCGCCGCCGGAGAGCTGGTCGGGGTTGTGGCGCAGCCGCTGCCCAAGCCCGACCCGGACCAAAAGGTCCGTCGCCCTCGCCTGGGCGCCCGCGGCGCTTTCCCCTTTGATCAACAGCGGCATCATCACGTTCTCCAGCGCGTTGAAATCCCCCAGCAACTGGCTGTTCTGGAAAATGAATCCAAGGTCACGGTTGCGCAAGGTGGAGAGAGCCGCAGGGCTGAGGCCCTTTACATCGCGTTCCATGATGGAGAGTGTCCCGGAATCCGCAGGCAGCAAGGTCGCCAGGATTTCCAGCAGCGTGCTTTTGCCGCTCCCGCTATTGCCGACAATCGCGTAGCTTTTTCCCCGCTCGAGGCGCACATCCACTCCTTTCAGGATCGGAAGGAGCTGTCCGTTCCCCTCCGGGTAGGACTTGGTGATTCCGCAAGCTTCCAGAACATATTCACTCATCGCGCAACATCTCCATCAACGAAAGGGAAACCGTCCTGCGCATGCCAAGGAAGGCCATGAGCAGGGATCCGGCAAACACAAACAAGGCGACCAGGATGGTGGGCATCCAATCGACCTTGAGAACAGGCAGGCCGACAACGCCCATCCTGTTGACCACATGCATGATTCCACAGCCCATCAGCATCCCGAAGAAGATTCCGAGCACCGTGGAAGCCAGGCTTTCCTCCAGGAAAACGGCGACAAGGGCGCGTTTGGGCAGCCCCATGGAAAGCAATGTCCCGATTTCCCGCCGCTTTCGGCTGACCAACCGTTCGATGCCTCGCCGCACCGAAAGGAGAATGATGAGGAGCAAGACCAGAAAAACGAAACGGACCACCAGCTGTTCCAGCCGGAGCGCCCCGTAGAGCGAAGAACGCAACTCCTTCCAGGATTGAGGATCAAGGTCCGGATGCATCCGGACAATCAGCCGTTTTACCCGCGTGGCATCCAGGTCGCTCACCACCGCGACATACCACGAGGCGGTCGTCGGGGCCTCGTCGATTGGTGCCAGAAGGTACAGGGAATCAAAAGAGGAGTCCCTGCTTGCGAAGGTGCCGGAGACCTGATGGCTTACCCGTTTGGGTACCACCCGGGCCTGCTTGCCCTGCCCGATTGTCGCGACCTCCATCACCCCGCCAATCGGGACGCCACACTTCCATGCGACAAGCGAAGATGGCATCCATCCCTTTTCCCCCTGCACGGTCAAGTTGCCGTACCAGGCAAGGTCCCCGGGCAGATAGCGGATCCGGACCATCCGGCTGCCGGCACTCCCGCCCAGCAAGGCCGGCTCTTCCGCGACCAGGAAGGCGTCGATGTGCTCCTGGGCTTCAAGCTCGGAAGCGAGAAGCTCTCCTTCCGTTCGGTCCGCGACCGGCACCTGCAGGTCAAAGGTCTCGTAGGTACGGATATCCGCGAGTCGGGCGCTGGCGAGGGCGTGCATGGCAGAGAGGATGACCAGCATGGCTGCCATGGAAAAGGCAAGGGAGATGACGATGCGGATATTGCTCTGGCGGTGGTGGTTCTCCGGGGAAAAGCCGTAGCGGGCGACCAGCAGACGTCTGACGTTCATAGATACTCCACCTTTCCGACACTCCGTCCATCCGCCTTGTAGGTGATTCTCGCATAGGGCAGTCCTTCCGAGTAGACCGTCTCCACCCGGGTGGGGGAAAACCGGGTCTCTTTCACGACCTTCCCATCCTGCAAGTCCACCTGCTCCGTCAAAAGGCCTTTTTCGTAGCGCATCTGTTCCTCCCTGCCGTCCCCATAGCTGATGGTGTCCGAGACCAGCAGTCCGGTCGCGTCGTACCCCCGCTCGCTCCTGCGGGTGACGATTCCCCCTTGGGTGACCGTCTCCTCGACCAGATTTCCCTTCCTGTCGTAGACTTCGGTGATGTTCCTGTCGCCCTCCTGGCGCTGATGGACCAGGTTTCCCTCCCCGTCAACGTCGACCGCGCCCTGCGCCTGTCCTGCCACGCCACCGACGATGTGGCTGCGCACATAGTAGGAATCACCCAGTTTCTCAAACTGCTCGAAGGAATTGCCATTCGCAAGAAAGATACCTCCACGATTGTCGAACCACATGACGGAGTCGGCCTCCTGTACCAAGGCAAGACGCCCGGTAAGCAAATCGTAGCTGTACCAGGTGATACTCTCCAGTCCGTCAGCTCCGGTAAGGCGCACCTGCACCAGCCGGCCATCCGCATCGTAGGAGAACTGCTCCTTTCCTTCTTCGGTCGTCCGCTCCAACAGCGATCCGTCCGGGCGGTAGCGCGCGTCCACCTGGACGCTTTCCCCGAAGAGGGGGCGCAAAGCCAGGATCAAAGCGAGCGCTACAGCCAGGCGCATGTCAGTGCTGGAGTCCCACCAGCGTATCGAGGAATTCCTCGCTGTCGAAGGGATGGATGTCGTCATATCCTTCTCCTGTCCCGACGAAGGATACGGGGATGCCCAGCTTGTCGCCGATCTGGACCAGGGCGCCGCCTTTGGAAAGGCTGTCGTATTTGGTCAGGATCAACCCGTCCAACGGGACTGCCGCGTTGAAGAGCTCCGCCTGGCTGACCCCGTTCTGGCCGGTGGTGCTGTCGATTACCAGGAACTTCTTGTAATGCGCGTCATCGATGCCGCGACCGCGGATTACCTTGTCGATCTTCGCCAGCTCGCGGACCAGGTTTTCCTTGGTATGCATGCGGCCGGCAGTGTCGACAAGCAAGAGGCCTTTTCCTTTTGCCTGGGCGCTGGTAATCGCGTCATAGACGACGCTTCCCGGGTCGGTTCCGTTCTTCTGCTCGATGATGCGCACCCCCAGGCGTTTGGCGTGGACCTCGAGCTGCTCGATGGCGGCGGCGCGGAATGTGTCGCCTGCGCAGAGAATCACCTCGTGGCCCTGTTTCTGGTACATGTGGGCCAGCTTGGCGATGCTGGTGGTCTTGCCCACTCCGTTGACTCCAAGAATCAGGAACACGGTCGGGCTCTTGTCGTCCACTGTCGGCACAAAGCTCTTCACCTTGTCCTGCAGCAACGACTTGACCAGCAACTGCAAATCCTCGTTGCTCTTCGGTCTGGCGCTTTTTGCCGCCTCGTGCACCTCGTCGCTGATCTGTCCGGCCATCTTCGGACCGAGGTCGCCTTCGATCAGAAGGTCCTCCAGTTCCTCGAAGTAGTCCTCGTCAAAGGTCTTGCGGCTGAACAGCGCTTTGAGCTTCTCTCCAAATTGTTTGAACATCTCGTCGTCCTTTTCTTGGCAATCAATGCTGCATGGTGGTCACCGAATAGGTGAACAGGGAGCGGACAAGGCTGATGGCGCTCATGACAGCGGCCCCTTGGAACGCGACATAGAGACCCCCGCTCAGGTAATCCCCATCCCCATATACGTTATACAAAGTGGGGTACGCAAGCGTCAAACCCACACTGAAAATCAACGATACAAAGGCATTGTAGAATTGTTTCTGTACACTGCGGGAAAGGGAGGGATCCCGCGTCCAATCCCTGCTCAACTGAAAATCGACAATTCCCCGGTCCTCGGTCAGTTGGTGGCTCAACGGCACAAACCCATCCTTCTGCGCGGTAATCAGCAACGGAAGCACCGGGTCATCCAAGGTCAGCGATGATGATGTCCCTTGTCTGATCCCGTCGACAAACCAGGTGACCAGCCCCTGTCTGCTTGTCGCGGAAAGCGAGGGAAGCTTGACCCTCGGGAGCGCCGCGTCCAGATCCAGGCTCTGTCCGGCCAGGCATTCCACCTCGACGTTCCTGGACTCGTACCCATTGGCGCTCAAGCCTATGGTATGGCGGCCTGGAGGAAGAACCACCAGAAAGGCGTCCCTCTGGGCGGAAACGCCGTCCACCGTGACGGTCACCGATGGCGGCGCTCCGGCAAGGACGATCGCGCTGACCGGATCCTGCCGATGGGATCCAAGCAACGCAAGGACCACATCGCTGGTCAGGTCGCTCGCATCCTCCCGGAAACTCAGCCTGTCGACCAGCAAGGCAAGCTGGTCAGTCGCCCGCACGTAGCTGGAGAGACGACAGCGTTCCCTTCCACCGACACTCGTGGTCTCGTCAAGCAGCACCTCGTCATAGCCATAGGCGTCGCAAAACCAGGAAAGCTTTCCCTCCCTTGCGAGGGAAAGGAGCGCCTGGTCAGGAGTGACCTCGGTCAGCTCGACCTCCATAGGAAAGTTGTCCGTAGAGACGGAAGACGCTTCCCCCCACGAGGGAAGCGTCATGGAATCATAGGCCTTCGACCAGGACTGCCACCTGTCCCATTCCTGCTCCTGCCTTTCCCTTTCGGCTTCCCAGCCGGAATAATGGAGGGTGGATCGGGTCAGGTGGTGGCCGACCTGGCGTACAACCAACGCGTGGAAGGCGCCCGCTTCCTCATTCGCCGAAATGCTGGCGATCCGCCAGCTTGTGGCGCACAAGGGTGTGCAGAAAAGCACGGTCAGCGCGAGCGTCAACCACCGATGCCTCAATCGAGCACCCCGTTTTCCTTGTTCCAGATAAGGAAGCTCTCGATGAAAGGCTGGATGTCGCCATCCATGACCGCCTGGATGTTGCCGACCGAGAAGTTGGTGCGGTGGTCCTTGACCAAGGTATAGGGCTGGAAGACATAGCTGCGGATCTGGCTTCCCCACGCGATTTCCTTCTTGGCGATGGCATTCTTGTCGTGCTCTTCCTTGCGCTTCTGCTCGTAGTACTCGTACAGCTTGGCGCGGAGCATCTTGAAGGCCATATCCTTGTTCATGTACTGGGAACGCTCGTTCTGGCACTGGACGACAATACCGGTGGCATAGTGGGTGATACGGACCGCACTGTCGGTCTTGTTGACGTGCTGGCCGCCGGCACCACCGGAGCGGTAGGTGTCCAGACGATAGTCCTCGGGCTTCAGCTCGATCTCGATGTCGTCGTTGACTTCCGGAGAGACATAGACGGAACTGAACGAGGTATGGCGGCGCTTGGCGGCGTCGAACGGACTGATACGGACCAGGCGATGGACGCCCGCCTCACCCTTCAGGTAGCCGTAGGCGTAGTCGCCCACGATATGGATGGTGCAGCTCTTGATGCCTCCCCCCTCCTCGTCTTCCAGCTCGTCCTCGACCTCGGCTTTCAAGCCGTTGCGCTCGCAGTAGCGCAGGTACATGCGTTCCAGCATGCCGGCCCAGTCGCAGGCCTCGGTTCCGCCGGCACCTGCGTGGATGGTGAGGAAGCAGTTGTTCTTGTCGAACTTGCCCGAGAGCATGGTCTTCAGCCTGAGTTTCTGGAAATCCTCGTTCAGGTCCTGGATCTGCTTGTCGATCTGCGCCTGGGTGTCCGGGTCGTCGGGCTCGGAGGCGTACAGGTCGATCAGCTCCTGCGTCTCGTCGACCTTCGCGACCAGCTCTTTCCAAGGCTCATAGGAGTTTTTCAGGTCAGCGAGCTTTCCGAAAAGCTTGTTCGCGTTTTCCTTGTCGTTCCAGAATCCGTCCTGGGCTGTCTGGGCCTCGAGTTGCGAGATCTGGTTCTTGATGTCGGAGTTGTCAAAGACGCCTCCATTCTTGGTACGCTTCTTCCTTGATAGTTTCAAACATGGCTTTATTCTGGATAAACATAGATGACTTCCTTCTAGATGGTAATGATGTACCTATCATACTTGATGGGCGGGAAAAGATGCAACAAATCTCAGCTGTTCTTCTCGATGCGGAAACCGAGGTTGTACGTGACGCTCTCGCCAGGCTTCAGGTCGAAGCTC
>CAJMOS010000073.1 GCA_905215015.1 uncultured bacterium
TGGCGAGACGCATGAAAGCCTGCTTGACCTCTTCAATCCCCTGGTCAAGGAAGACGCAGATCGGCACGATCTCCTTGTCGGGATATTTCTCCTTCAGCTGGGCGAGATGCTCTTCGGCGTGCTCGCCGTCCATATGGGTGGCGACAATGACCGAAGGCTTGTCCATCATTTCCGGATTGAAGGCCTTCAACTCGCCGCAGAGCGCGTCGTAAGCGTTCAGATAGCGGTCGTCGGTCACATCGATCAGGAAGGCCAGCCCCTTGGTACGGGCGATATGGCGCAGGAACTTGATCCCCATGCCGGCACCTTGCGAGGCGCCATCAATCAGGCCGGGAATATCGGCCAGCACCACATCCTGGTCCCCGTAGCGCATCATGCCGAGCTGGGGGATTTTCGTGGTAAACGGATAGCCAGCCACTTTGGCCCGGGCATTGGTCAACGCGTTGAGCAACGAGGACTTCCCCGCGTTCGGGTAGCCGACGAAGCCGATATCGGCGATCAACAGCAACTCGACGCCCACACGCATCGACTGGCCCTCTTGCCCCTTCTGGGCGAATCGGGGGGTCTGCCGTGTAGCGCTACGGAAGTGCCAGTTGCCAAGCCCGCCCTTGCCGCCCTTCAGGAAGACAAAGCGGTCCATGCCGGTCAAGTCCTGGATGACCTCGCCCGTTTCCGCGTTCTTGATCACCGTCCCCGCCGGCACTTCGACAATCACGTCCTTGCCATCTCTGCCGAAACACCGGGCCCCGCCACCGTTCTGGCCATTCTCAGCCTTGTAGGAGCGGCGCATCTTCAGGCGGTCAAGGGTGCGAAGATTCGGCTTCACCACGAAGACGACATCGCCCCCGCGGCCACCATCGCCGCCATCAGGTCCTCCTTTCGGGACACAAAGTTCCCTGCGGAAGGACACACAGCCGTTGCCTCCGTTTCCGGAGGCAACATCGATATAGGTTTCGTCAGAGAAGCCGAACATGATAGGTTAGTTCTGTTCCTCGACCGGCTTGATGCTGATGACCTTGCGGTTCTTGCGCTCGCTGAAGACGACAGTGCCGGCAATCTTGGAGAAAATGGTGTAATCGGTACCGAGACCGACGTTCTCGCCAGGATGGAACTTGGTTCCGTGCTGGCGGACAATAATCTCGCCAGCCTTGACGAACTGGCCACCAAAGCGCTTCACGCCAAGGCGCTGCGCATTCGAGTCACGACCATTGCGGGAGCTTCCGCCACCTTTCTTATGTGCCATTGCTCTCCCTCCTTACGCGATAACGTGATCAATCTTGATCAGCGAATACTGCTCGCGGTGACCCTGGGTCCTGCGATATCCCTTACGGCGCTCATACTTGAACACACGAACCTTCTCGCCCTTCTTGTCGCCAATGTAGGAAGCCTGCACCTTGGCACCTTCCACATACGGCGTACCGAACTTGGCGCTCTTCTCGTCGACCACGGCGAGCACAGAAGCATACTCAAGCGCGTCCCCAGCCTTCTTGTCGTTGATATGATCAACCTGGATGGTCTGGCCCTCGACGGCTTTGTACTGCTTTCCGAGAATCTCTACAAGTGCGTACATGTCGTTACGTTCCTTTTCAAAAGATACCAACCTTTGTATCCGTTTTCCCAAATGTCCGCAAGCACTTTTCAGAGGAAAACTCAGGAATCATCAAGAAATACCTATTGAAAACCTACCTACCGTTCGGTAGTATTCAATCATGCGCACCACCAACACCAAGCAAAGAATCCTCGATGCGGCACGCATCCTGGGAGCGCAAAAAGGACTGGACACCCTCTCGCTGGGGGAAATCGCGGATACGGTCAGAATCACCAAAGCGTCGCTCTTCTCCCATTTCAAGAGCAAGGAAGAGCTGATTGACGGACTCTACCGGCAGTTCGATTCCTATGGCAGCACGATCGACATCGCCCTCGAAGGAAACGCCGGCGAAGTCCTGGAACGGGCAGTGATCCACTGGCTGGACTTTTTCACCACCGACCCGATGCGTCAGGCGTGGCGGATCATCAGCCAGCAGAAATATACCGACAAGCGGGCTCTCGTCCGTTTCCAGCGGCTCAAGGGCATGGTCACCTTCCAGTGCCAGGCAATCCTGGAATCGCTGAGCGAATCGGGAAAGCTGGACATTCCTGAACCAGATTTGGCAAGCAGCCTTTTCTCCAGTACCCTGCTCGGATACATCGAGCAGGAGACCATCGACGGCTCCAGCGAGGAGGACTGGAAAATCCAGCGCCTGGTGACGAAATTCGCAGCCTTGTTCACTCGGCGAGACGACGCAAAGCCTCGGCCTTGAAGGCCTTTGCGGCATCATCGAATTCCGCATATAGGGTGGAAAGGTCGATACCGGCCAGTTTCCCGTCGGCTACCTTCCGGACTCCCGCGACCCAGACATCCTGCACATCTCCGCCGGTAGCGCTGTAGCAAAGCACCGAGTAGGGATCGTAGATGGGGTGCATCCGAGGGTTCTGGAGGGAAAGGACAACAATGTCGGCCTGGTAGCCGGCCTTCAGCATGCCGATGGGGGCGCGCAGGGCGAGACCTGCGTTGCGGTTGCCCATTGGCGCGCATTCCCGCGCCGTCATCAAAGCCCGGTCATGGCGCATCGTCTTCTGGACGATTGCCGCCAGTTTCAGCTGGGTGAAGTGGTCCAAGGTATTGCCACTGGAAGCCCCGTCGGTGCCAAGGGTGGCTATCACGCCACGGTCCATCAGGTCCAGCACCGGACAGGTACCCTTGCCCGCCTTGAGGTTGGAACCGGGACAATGGCTCATCGGCACGTTCCGCTCCGCGAGCACATCCTTGTCGTGCTCGCTCAGGGTAATCAGGTGGACCGCGAGCAGATCCCTGTCCAAAAGCCCGTGCCGCTCCATCCACTCCACAGGAGTGCACCCATGCTCCCGACGCATACCCTCCACCTCGAAGGGCATCTCCGACAGGTGCATGGTCCACAGCAACCCCCGCTCCTTGGCAAAAGAGACCACCGTTTCCAGATGGCCGATGGAAAGGGAATAGGGGGCGTGCGGAGCGACGATTGGAGTCAGCAAAGGAGATTTCTCACAGGCGGCAATCGTCTCCTCGGTCCGGACAAGCCCTTCGTTCCACGTTCTCGCGTCAGGGCTTGGAGCATCGAGGATCGTCTCGCCTGCCCAGAGACGGAAACCCATCTCACAGGCGGCTCTCGCTACCTCGTCCTCGAAATAGTACATGTCCACCGCGCTGGTGGTGCCGGCCAGCAACATTTCCGCAATCGCCATCTTTGTCGACACAAAGACCAGGCGACGGTCCATGGCCGCATTCTCAAGAGGCATCAGGAACTTGTGCAGCCGATCACGATAGTCGTCGGCAAGCGAGCGGAAAGGAACCATGGCGAGATGGGTGTGGGTATTGCAGAAGCCGGGGATGACCAGAGCCCCATGCAGGTCCTGCCACGGCAGGGACGCATATACCTGGGGAAGCGTCGACCCGACAAAACGGATCCCGCCCTCGTCGAAAACGATCGCGCCATCGGGGTATTCGTGGAATTCCTCGTCAAAGGTGACGATATGGGCATGGACAAGCACCGTCATTTCGCGTCCCTCCAATCAATCAGGGCGCCTGCCGCGACATCGACGATTCCCTTGTCGCTCACCTTCACCACCGGGCTGACCGGCAGTGCCAGGACCGCGAAGCTCATCACCTCGTCATCAGCCTGGTAACCATGGTCCCGCAGCCAGGCCCTGACCTGCAGGATCTCCTTTCCCAGCCGCTCCATCGGCTCCAGGCTGACGATGCCGCCATAGGCAAGAGGAACGAACTGCTCCCCATCAGGATCGACGGTGGCAATCCCGCCCTGCCGCTTGATGACCAGATTCACCGCCCGGGCGGCGAACTCCTCATCCGACGCCATCACCAGCAGGTTGTGGCTGTCATGGCTCCAGGAGGAGCAGATGGCCCCCGGCTTGGAGAGTCCGTGCAGCATCGGCACCGGCACGACCGGAGCCTGGTGGCCATAACGCTCCACGGAGGCCAGGATCGAGACATCAGGGGCATGATAGGTACCATCCACGACCGTGACGGTCCTGATGGTCTTGCGGGTCAGGGTGCCGGGGGCCTCGTGGTCGACATGGACCACCTGGTGGCGCCCGTTCGGAATCCGGAGGACGAAGTCGTCGGCACTCACCAAATCCCGGTGGACCGATTGCAGTATCTCGTTTCCGAAAGAAGGAAGATCGATGCGGGGGAAGAGCTTCGCGTCGCGGTCATATACCAGCTTGCCCCGCTTGTAGACCTGGGTGATGGACAGGCTGTCCAAGTCGTCCAGGACTACGAAGTCGGCAAGCTTTCCCGGGGCGATCATGCCCCTGTCGACCAAGTGCATGCGTACAGCTGGCGCCCAGGTGGCCGCATAGATCACGTCCTCGGGCCGCATGCCCAGGCGGATTGCTTTCCTGAGCACCCTGTCCAGTTGTCCCTCTTCCATCAGTATGTCCGGCATCACGTCATCGGTGACGAAACTGAAGAAGCCAGGGAAATCCTTCAAGGCATCGATATTCTCCCGGGTAAGGCTCTTGTACTGGATTTCCAGGAACATTCCCTTCTCCACCCGTTCCCGAATCGAGGAAGGACTCTGCTGGCAGTGGTCGCTGTCCACACCGCTGGCAATGAACCGGTCAAGGTCGGGTCCGCTCAACCGCGGACAGTGGCCCTCGATCGGGCACTCGGGACGGCTCTCTCGGAAGGCCTGGATGATCCGCCTGGTCCGGTTGTCTCCGCCGGTGAGCAGGTCATGGGCGTTCATCACCTCGCCCAGACAGATGATCCGCCTGTCCTTCGCAATCCGGCGAACTTCAGGTCCGTCGATAGTTCCGCCACAAGTCTCCAGAAGGCTGCTGGTTGCGGGCACGCTGGAAGGAACGGCATACAAGGTGTCGTTCAACACCGCAAGCCCCATGAACCGGCCAAGGCCTTCGATGCCGAAGACATTGGTCACTTCGTGGCAGTCAGCCACGATGGTGGTGGTCCCATGGGGAAGCGTTACACGGCTGAACTCGGTAGGAGTCGTCATCGACGACTCGATGTGCATGTGGATGTCGATGAAACCGGGCACCACGTACCGTCCTTCCCCCCTTTCGGAGGGAGAGACGGACTGGACCCGGTCATCGAAAAGGATTGTGGCGGGGGCGAACCCTCGGCGGGCACTCTGATACACCTGACAATGCTCCAAGCGCTTCACCTGAGTCCCCTCCCGCGGTCAGTTCGCCATCAACCGGTTGAAGCGGTCGACCCAGCCAGCCAGGTTCTGGTTGACAAAGGTGAAGTCAACCATCTTGGCCCTTGCTGCGACATCACCCACCGTCTTGTTCTTGGCGTCAGCCTCGGAAAGCTGGACCTTGGTGTTGACCGGAGCTTCGTTCAGGACGTCGGTCTTGCAGGTGCGGCTCTCGGCCTCGACGGAGAGACGATAGTTGATGTAGGCGACGGCAAGGTCGCGGTTCTTGCACTTCTTGGTGATATTGATCACGTTGAAGTTGGCGTAGGTCATGTCGGCAGGAACGACGTAGACGGCATCCGGGTCGGCCTTCTTGCAGACCGGGAGACCGAAGTCGCCGATGATTGCCACTCCCACCTCGCCGTTGGCCAGCTGGTTGGCGACGTCACTGCTCTTGGAATAGACGTTGGCGACGTTTGCCTTCAGGGCCTCAAGCTGCTTGAACGCGGTCTCGCCGCCGTCCGTGGTCCAGTCGACACCGGCCACGTCGCTGCACATCGCCAGGAAGGCCGGGCCGAACGTGGTGGTGATGTTGGGAATGGAGACCTTGCCGGCCAGGCGAGGATCCCACAGGTCGGACCAACTGGTGATCTCGAAACCAACCGTCTTCGGGTCGTAGACCAGACCGATGGAGTTCAGGGTGTACGGAGCACCGCTACCGCTCTTGATCATGTCCTGGGCTGCGGGAAGCAGGGCGTCGAAATCGGTGATTTCCTCCGGCCTGATCGGGTCGAAGGCTTCGGCAAGCACGCCGTCAGCGGTATTCTTCTGGGCCAGCTCGATCACATCGATGGTGGAGTTCGGATCATTGAGCAGACGAGTGTAGCGTTCCTGGCCGTTGCCCGTATCCAAGGTGACTTTGGCGTTGTTCGCCTTCTCGAACGGTTCATAGACCTCGGACCAGAGCGCATCCTCGGAAAGGCCCCACGTAGAAATGACAAGCTGGGAGGGGCTCTTCGCGCCACCCGATTCCTTGGAACCCTGCGCGACAAGCGGTGTTGCAAGAGCTGCAATCGCCGCCAATGTGACCAATGTTTTCTTCATCTTGCTATCTCCTTCGGCGTCACGCGCCAAGACACACAACTTTCTCTTCCTTCACCGAGAGGCTGACCGGAGTGTCCACCGCAAGCGGCGGCTCCTGGGCGCTGACCACGGAGAAAGCCCCAAGCGAGGTGGTGACCTCGTACTGGTAACTGTTGCCCAGATAGGTCCGCACATCGATCTTTCCTGCGAGACCGGCGCCACCTTGGGCGATGGAAATATCCTGGGGCCTGGTACAGGCAAGCGCCTCGCCCTGCACGCCGGCGCCAAGTTCTCGGTAGACCGATGCCGGATAGAAGTTCTTGAAGCCGACAAAGCGGGCCACCATCTCGTCAGCCGGGTGATGGTAGATGGTCTCCGGCGTATCGCACTGGACGATCTTCCCCTTGTCCATGACCGCCACGCGGTCGCTGATGGAGAAGCACTCCTCCTGGTCATGGGTGACAAAGACCGTGGTGATGCCGAGCTCCCGCTGGATGCGTTTGATGACGGTGCGCATCTGGATCCTCAGCTGGGCGTCCAGGTTGGAAAGCGGCTCGTCAAGCAGCAACAACTTGGGCTGGATGACCAGTGCCCTGGCAAGGGCGACACGCTGGCGCTGACCCCCGGAAAGGTTTCTGGGAACACGGTCGAGGAAAGAGTCGATGCCGCAGATGCGGGCCATCTCCTCCACCCGATTCCGCATCTCATCCTTGGCCACCTTGCGCAGCTTCAAGCCGAATGCGATGTTGTCACGCACAGAAAGGTGCGGGAAGAGGGCGTAGCTCTGGAAGACCATGCCGAACGAACGGGCATGGACAGGCACGCCAGTCATCTCCTGACCGTCAAGCAGGAAGGACCCCCCGACCGTGGGCATCAGGCCTGCGATGACGCGTAGCGTCGTGGTCTTCCCGCAACCCGAAGGTCCGAGCAGGCTGAGCAGCTCTCCCTTGCGGATTTCCAGGTTCAGGTTCTTCAGGACCATGTTCTTCTTGTCATACGAGACGCAGATATCCTTCAAAAGGCCGTAGCTCATTTGTCGCCCCCTTTCTTCGCACCGCTGGTGGCAATCAGGCTGCTGAGCACCATGAAGATGAGGGTGAGCCCCATCAGCATGACGCTGAGCGCGCTGACCGTCGGGTCGTAGTTGTACTCGATGTAGGTCATCATGGCGTACGGCAGGGTGTTGATGCCGGGCCCCTTCAGATACAGAGAGACAGGAATGTTGTTGAACGAGTTGATGAATGCGAGCATGAAAGCGCTGAGAATCGAGGGTTGCAAGTCGGGAAGCACCACCTTCACGAAGGCTTTCACCGGCGGACAGCCAAGCGTGCGGGCAGCCTCCTCGATGCTCGGGTCGCACTCGCGCAGTCCTGCAAGCAGGATACGGACCGTATAGGGAAGCACGATCAGGAGATGTCCGATGACCAGCGCCCAGGAAAGCGGAATGGCGTACTGCACGACGATGGACTGGAACAGCACATAGCCGATCACGATACCGGGAATCAAGCTCGGCATCATGAACAGGTTGCGGAAGAACTCGCTCAGCTTGCCGGGACGCTTGTTCATGGCGATGGCGGCGAAAAGACCGACCACCATGCCCAATGCGGCGGCTCCCACCCCCAAGGCCAGGCTCAGCCTGAGGCCGCTCATCAGCGACCTGCTTTTGAACACCCTTGCGAACCAGCGGAAGGTGATGCCGTCAGTCGGCAGTCCGATGACACTCCCGGTGTTGAACGAAGTCAGCACGATCAGCATCAACGGGATGAAGACGAAGGTCAGCACCACAATCGCGATACATTTCAACAAGCGATGCCTGTACATGGCTCAACCTCTCTTGTCCAAACGGGCCGCGACCACGTCGAAGAGCTTCATGACCCCCAGGGAACAGAGGATCATCACGCAGGAAAGCAGGCTGGCGGCATCCCAGTTGGCCAGCGTGTCGGACTGCTGGTACAGCAGGGTCGCCAGCATCATGTTCTTGCTGCCACCAAGCAACGTCGGCGTGGTGTAGGCGCTGATCGTGCCGGCAAAAACCATGACAGCGGCAATCAGGACACCGCTGAAGCTCATCGGCACCACCACCTTGAAGAAGGTCGCCACCGGCGGAGCCCCGAGCGTCTCTGCGGCCTCGACCGTCTCGCTGCCGATCCGCTCCATGACCGGCACCAGCGTGCTGACCATGACCGGAAGGAAGAGGTAGATGGAGCCTACGACGATCGCCCCTTCGGTGTAGAGCATCTGTACCGGAGCCTGGATCAGGTGCAGTCTGGAAAGCAGGCTGTTGAGCAGGCCGTTCCTGCCAAGGATGGCAATCCAGGCGAACCCGCGCACGACGGCGTTGGTAAGCAAAGGAAACAGGATGACCGAGTGAAGGATCTGCCGGCGTCTCTCGTCCAGCATGGAAAGGTAATAGGAGGTGGGCAGTCCGAGGATGACACAGCCAAGCGTGGTAATCAGGGAAAGACGGAGGGAGCGGTAGAGAATCCGGCGGTTGAACTCATCAGCGAAGAAGCGAAAGTAGTTTCCAAGTCCAAAGGTGGGTCTGGTAAAGGTCGGAAGGATGGAAACGACCATCGGCAGGACGAGAAAGAGCATCACTGCAAGTACCGGAACAAGAAGAAACGCGACATACCACGACCGGCGCATGTTACCCCCCTGTTGGAATAATGCACTCATCGTACCGATTGCAGAAAATCCTGTCAATGCAACGTCAAAATGGTGTTTTATGTTGCAAATATGAAGAAAGTCAAGAAAGATTGTTGCAAAATGAGCTATCCATCATTCCTCAAGGGGAAACGAAACAATCCAGGCAGGCAAAAACGCCACCTGGGGAGGACCCCAAGTTCCTTCGGTCCCATGCCAGCGCTGACACCTTATTTCTTCGGCATGCGCCAATATCCTTTACGATCAGAACCAACCCGTTCAATTATGTGCTTGTTTTTCATGGTACGTAGATAATTCACTATGGTTGTACGGCTTACATGCATCATCAGCGAAAGTTGTGAAACCGTATAACCCGGATCCTCTATCAGAAGCCGCACGATTTCTCTTTCTCTTTCGCTTAATTGACCATTCAAGTTATCATTCAAGTTATCATTCACCTTGACAACCCGGTCTTTCGGAGCAGTGAACTTTATCATGATGTCTCCGGGATGCACGGTAAATTCCGGCTCAGGCAACCCGTCCGCTCTGCATGACGTGCGGATTTTCTCAATTCCTCGGCCCCAGCTTTCAATAAATCCAGCGTAATATAGTACCGTCGCCAAATTGGGATTATACGGTCTGGACTCGTGCTTGCCGAGCAGATTGTTTATCGTCCATGTCTCCGGAAGAACGTCGATATTCGCCACATACAGCCGGTCCTCGTATACGCTGACTTGCACAGGAATACAGGATTCGTACTGCTTGTGGCAGACAGCATTCAGCAAGGCTTCCCGTAACGCCGCTTCCGGAACAAAATATCTTTCAACCCTCTGAATCCCTTCGTATGAGGTTTTAGCCTTCATGTACTTCAGATAGATGACCTCAATTGCCTTGTCTACCTGTTCTAGCAATGAGCCATGTATCTCATCCTGATACGAGTTCTGCAAAATCTTACAGAACGCTTGGTTTTGCAAACCGGTTATACATGATTGCAGCATCTGGAACCGGCCTGTAACAAACAGGGGCTGGGGACAGCCCCCAACCCCTGCAGTACCACGATACGGATTATTTCTCGTTCTCACGCAAGTGCCCGAGCGCCCCGCCCGGGTGCCATTTCACGTACTGGCGGGGATCAAGGCCGTAGTCCATCTGCAGATAGACCGAAAGCACCTGCAGGATGAAGGTCTCGACGATGATGGACATGCGGGGAGCGCGGTTGAGGGGTCCGCCCTCCTCCTTCACCCCGGCAAACAGGAAGGCGTCGCTTTCCTTGGCGAGCCAGGAATCAGGATTCCCGGAAACGCCGATCAGCTTGGCTCCGTTGTTCTTTGCCGCAGTCACCGTCGCTTTCATTTCCGCGGTCTCGCCGCTGTTGGAGATGAAAATCACCACGTCGCCGGCCACCAGCTGGCCGGAGGAACCATGAACCGCCTCGGTCCCGTGCAAATAGTAGGAGGGCGTCCCCGTCGAGGAGAACAGGCTGGCGATATAGCCGGCCAGATGGCTCGGCTTGCCGATGCCTGAGACGTGGACCCTGCCACCCTGCTTCTTGCTGGCGATGATCAGGTCGCCAGCCTTCTGGATCTGCGCGTAATCAATACCAGCGAGGAACTCGTCCGTCTCCTTGCGGGAAATCTCGACGAATTTCCTGCAGGTTTCCAACTTCGCATCCATATTCTCAAACTCCTTATCGCAAACGACTGAAATCGGGCTTATGGAAACCCTTCTCTTCGATGAACCGCTCCACCATATCCAAGGTGGGCAGGCTCGGCATGGCGCCAGCGGCGCTGACCGTGCGGCTCGCCACCTGGTTGGCGAAGGCCATGGTCTCCTCGACCTTCCAGCCGCAGGCGATACCGGTGCAGAAGGCCCCGACGAAAGAATCCCCTGCGGCAGTCGGGTCGACCACCGTCACGCCCTGCAAGGCGGGGCTGTGGAAAAAGCCCTCATCGTTCATCAGCACCGCACCGGCGGAACCCATCGTGACCAGCACGTTCTTCACGCCCTTGGCTCTCAGCGCCGTGCAGGCAGAGACCGCCTGTTCCTTGTTGAAGGCAGCCCCCTCGTGCTCGATGGCGATGCCGGTCAGGTCGGCAGCCTCGTGCTCGTTCGGGGAAATGTAGGCGAGATGTGAGAGCAGGCTGTCGGAAAGCGGTGCGCTCGGAGCCGAGTTCAGCATGACGGGCACACCTTTCCCGTAGGCCCAGGCAGCAACCAGTTCGTTGATTTCCATCGGAATCTCCAGTTGCAGCATCACCAGATCGTATTCGCCGATGGACTCTTTCAGGAAAGAGACGTCGCTTTCGGTAATCGCCATATTGGTGCCTGGCAGGACGATGATCCGGTTGTGCACCGCCCCATCGGACTGTTTCTGCAGGATGATGACCGAACAGCCCGAGGGAAGCTTGTCGTCATAGGCGACATGGCTGACGTCGACTCCGTCACCTTCCAGCACCTCGATCATGTCCCGCCCGTTGGCGTCGCGCCCCAGCTTGCCCACCATCGTCACCTGCGCCCCCAGGCGGGCAGCCTGCACCGCCTGGTTGGCTCCCTTCCCGCCAGGAGCCTTGGAGAAGGATTTCCCCAATACGGTCTCTCCTTCGTGGGGTACCTTATCGGTCAACGCGATCTGGTCCATGACAAAGGACCCGACCACCAGAATCTTTGGTTTCCTCATAGATGTTCCTCGATATCAGTCTACCTGTTTGACAGGTACTTTGCAAAGGATTTATGCAAATCGCCAACAATCATTGGAAAAGAGCCTGCTGTTGCATGTACCGTTTCAGGAGGAAAAGACAGAAGAAGGGGAACGAAACAATGGGGAGGGAAACACCCACGTTTCCCGTTGTGAATTTGATGCCATGCCGGATGTCCGGATACCTGTCGCTTCGGACAAGCTGAACCAAAGATTTTGCCTGGTTCTGGTTCGCTTTGATTTCGACCGGTATCAGTTCACTGGCAGAACGGATGAAGAAATCCTCTTCCAGCGTCGAGTTTTCCCGCTTGTAATAGCAGAGCGGATAGTCTTGCTTGGCAAGGGCTTCCGCGGCGAAGTTCTCATACACCGCTCCTTTGTATACCCCTAGATTCCGGTTGGCCCGTACATCTGTCTGAGCCTCTTCGTCAAGGGAAGCAATCAAAAGACCTGTATCGGCAAAATATACCTTGAATTTACCTGCATCGACATTCCCTTTCAACGGCAATTCGGGGAATCCGAGACAATGGCAGACATTCACCAAGCCTGCATCCGAAAGCCAATCGATGCAACCAAGATAATCCTTGGCACGTGCTCCCTTGGCAATTGCCGCATACTGGAATTTCTTGTTCTCCCTGGCAAGTTGCGCGGGAAGAGACCGATACGTATGCATGATCCTGGCTTGGTCCAAACCCTCGGTATACTTCCGAATATCGCTTTCATAGTCGGAGAGAAGCTGCCTCTGGAGGCTCACTGGCTGTTCGAATGTCCCCTGCTCGATGAATGCCGACACAATTCGGGGCATGCCCCCAAGAACGCAGTACTCTAAAAACAGCTTGGAGTACATCTGGTACTCGATATCCGGAAATGGACTGGCGGAAAGCATGTGTTGAAGCATGTCGGAAACCGTATCGTCCTGATATCCCTTTGCCCAGAGAAACTCCTCAAAGTCCATGGAGAACATCTGGTAGTCCTGCTTGTAACCGACACTGATGCTGGAAATCCGTTTGTACTGGATACCAAGAAGAGATCCCGAACAAATCACGTCAAAACGGCCATCCTCCGAAAAGAACTTCAATGCAGTGGCAATCTCTGGGAATTCCTGTATTTCATCAAAAAAAATAAGGGTTTTCCCTTCGAGAAACTGAAAACTGGGATTGAGTAGGGAAAGCAGGCGGATGATCTCCTCGGCCGAATACCCGTTATCCGTAATTCTCTTGGCTGCAGGAGTGGTGACGAAATTTATCTCGACCAGACTCGCGTAATGTCCTTGCGCGAATTTCCTGATGGTCTCTGTCTTTCCAACCTGTCTGGCCCCACGGATAACCAAAGGCAGATGTCCCTTCTGGGCTTTCCACTCCTCTAAGAAACCATCAGCTTTCCGACGCAAATACCGCAAGGAACGCCTCCTTCGTGTTTCAAATGGAAACGGCAACAATCATACAGCACTTTCATGAGCCATCTTACAAGAAAGATACACTTTTATGAGCCACTTTACAAGCCGCAATCACACTTTTATGAGCCACTTTGTAAGGGAGATTCACACTTTCATGAGCCACTTTGCGACAGTCAAGGCCGCTAACCTGTTCCAGTCAATCCCATCAGCCGAGAGGAAGCGGTTGGTGCTTCTGGAGGAAGGCACGCCCAAGCCCCATCCGCGAACTTCCGCTGCCTGAAGGAGGATCCGTTGGCGAAGACCGATATGTCAGGAGGAAGCCGAAGATCCTTGAGACGGGGATGCCCCGGAGCTTCCTTGCGCCAGCCCTACGGAGGATGGAAAGAAGTCCGTATTTGCGTATGGAATCAGCGCGGATTTAAGCTATCACCCCTTTGCTTCACATAAGAAGAACATCTTTTTAAGAGTTATCTCACATCACATAACCGGAATGAGTTTACAGTGCATTCATCACTTTTGGTACTTGTGCCTGTATGCGACAAAAAAAGCCGGGGACAGCACGCTGTCCCCAGCCATACAGCATCCAAGAGCTTTCCCTTACATCCTCTCAAGGAAGGGAATGCCGACCAAGGTGAAGGCGTCGCGGAAGACAGCCAACACCAGCGAACAAAGGCCGACCCGGGCGACCACCAGCGCCTTGTCCTCGGCCTTCAGGACCGGATTGTCATGGTACCAGGAGCTGAACAACTTGGAAAGGTCGTACAGGTACGAGCAGATCAACGACGGGTCGAACTGAGCGCCGGCCTTGGCCACTACGCCAGGGTAGTCGGCCAAGGCGGAGATGATTTCCCGCTCCGTGGCCCCGCCCAGCAGGTTGGCGTCGAAGGCCACTTTCTGGTAGTCCTCCTTCACCTCGTCGTACTTGCGCAGAATCGAGGAGATGCGGGCTCCCATGTATTGAAGATAGGGACCTGTGTTGCCGGTGAAGCTGATCGACTCCTTCGGGTTGAAGATCATGTCGTGCTCCGGGTTGACCTGCAGAAGGTAATAGTTCAGAGCACCAAGGGCGATAGAGGCACTGGTGGCCTTGACATCACCGACCTCCTCCTCGCGTCCCTTTTCCTTGATTTCCTCGGCGGCCAGCTGGGAGAGCTGCTCGACCAGATCATCGGCATCGACGACCGTACCTTCGCGGCTCTTCATCTTTCCGGTGGGCAGGTTGACCATTCCATAGGAGAGGTGGTGCAGTTCCTTGGCCCACGGATAGCCGAGCAGGCCAAGGACGTAGAAGAGCACCTTGAAGTGGTACTGCTGCTCGCTTGCCACCACGTAGATCAGGCTGTCAAACGGCCAGTCCTTGTGACGGGTGATGGCGGTACCGATATCCTGGGTCATGTAGAGGCTGGTACCATCGCGGCGCAGAAGCACCTTCTTGTCCAATCCGATCGGAGCAAGGTCGACCCAGACAGAACCGTCCTTCTCCCGATAGAACACTCCGTCTTCCAGGCCTTTGAGCACCTCGGCTTTGCCAAGCTTGTAGGTGTCGGACTCGTAATAGAGCTTGTCGAACTGGATGTGCATCGTCTTGTAGCTCTGCCGCAGACCGTCCAGCGTCCATCCGTTCATCAGCGTCCACAGCCTCATCACCTCGCTATCGCCCTGCTCCCACAGTTCCAGCATGTGCTGGGCCTGTCCGGCCGGGCTCTCCGGAGTCTTCTGCCAGTCCTCGAGGGAAAGGGTTCCCCCCTCCTTCTGATATTGGGCAAAGGCCTCTTTCTCCCAAGTGGCGAAACGCACGTAGTAGTCGCCGACAAAATGGTCTCCCTTCTTGCCGGTCGACTCGGGCGTGGACCCACCCCCGAACTTCTGGTAGGCCAGCATCGACTTGCAGATATGGACGCCACGGTTGTTGATCAGGTTGACCTTCATCACCTCCGCGCCATTGGCCTTCAGGATCTCGCTGACCGAAGAACCGAGCGAGTCGTTGCGCATATGGCCAAGATGAAGCGGCTTGTTGGTGTTGGGGCAGGAGAACTCGATCATCACCTTCTTGCCCTTCAGCATATCGGTATGACCGTACGGCACTCCCTCGACCACCACCTTCTGGTAGAGCTTGTCGGCCAAGGAAGCCATGTCGAGCTTGATGTTCAGGTAGGGGCCGGCCAGCAGCAAGGTACCGCTTGGCGCCGAGGGATCAGCCTCGATGGAGCCCTTCAGCTGGGCGGCGATCTGTGCAGGCCCCATGTGCAGGGCCTTCGCATAGGCGAACAGCGGAAAGGCGATGTCACCCATTTCCGGCTTCGGCGGGGTCTGCAGGACCAAGGCCGGAAGCGCCACGCCCTCTCCAAGTTTTCCAGCGGCCAGCTTCGCGAGCTGCGCCTCCACATATTCCTTCCAAGTCTGTCTGACTTCATCAAGCATGACGTTTCCCTCTTCTTCGCACCACTATACCGGTTTCACGGACGCAAGACTAGAGCACGGGACGGACGGAGACCTCGCCGGTACCGAGAATCTGCAAGCTCCCATCGTCCATGCGCACGCAGAGCCTCGCGTTGTCATCGATTCCCGCCACCACCCCCTGGCCCGCCGGATTGCCCGCTTGGAACAGATAGACCCGCTGGTCCTGCAGCATGTTCCGATTCCGATATTCGGGAAGGAAGGTCCGCTCCTCCAGGTGGGCACTGAAGCCGCAAAGGTTGCGCACCAGGCTCGCCACCAGCAGGTTCTGGTCCACCCCGTCCGGCACCTGGGAAGGCCCGGCGAACAAGCTCCCTGCCTTTTGCCGGATCTCCGGAGGGAAGTCCCGCTCCTGGGTACAGAAGTTGATGCCGATGCCGGAGACGATTGCCGATAGTTGCCCGCTCTCC
>CAJMOS010000074.1 GCA_905215015.1 uncultured bacterium
GATTGCAAGCGGTTCCGCCGGGGCGGTAGAGGTGTCGGTGGTGATCTCCATCGGGCTGCTGCTGATTGCCGGGACATGCTCCAAGGCCACTCCATTCGCGTCCATCAGCACCAGTCCTACCCGGTACAAGGCATGGACTTCGTTGCCGGAAAGATACTCGTTGAAGCTGGTGCCCGTCCCCTCATAGACCAGCGTCGCTCCGGCCCACATCGCAGCCAGCTCATCGCTGGAATAGTTGTCCTCGTTGAAGTCATCATCCACCATCAACCGCCGGACCTGGAATTTGTAGTTGTACAGCGGAGTCCTTCCTGTCTGGTCGAGCGCGCTCATCAGCTTGCGGTCATCCCAGGAGAGGGAGACGGTGTTGCCGTCAACAATCGGAGAGGAAACCGCTACCGATGGAAGCGACGCGCCCTCCACCACGGCAGAGCTGGAAGCGGCCAACGAGGTGGAGGAATACTGGATGACGGTATCGACGGTAAAGAGCACATGGATGCCGCTTGGCACCTCCATCGTATAGGAGAATGAGCCCTCCCCGCCCGAAGGTTTGAGGATATGGGTGAGGATGGAGGATGCCGCATTGGGCCCGTCGAACTTCTGGTAGTTTATCCGGTAATAGACATCCTTGTCGTCGGCATCCGTCTGACCGTCAAAGGTCAGGGTGATGCGTCCATCCTCGGTGGTGGTCGCCCGCACATTGGTGACCGCTTTGGCGGTCACGATGCTGGTCAGCGTGTCGTCCACCACATCTTGCGACGCATTGACGGTACAGGAGGTCGCCACGCCACCAGCAAGAAGCGCGCACGCGAGCAGGCAAACCTGTGCCCAATGTTTCGGAACAATCATACAAGTCATGGTGGACAAAAAGACGCTACCGTGTCAAGTAAACGACACTATGACAAAAGTAGTCGTTCTTGTATATCTTTGATTATTTTTTATCCACAAACCAAATACCAAACAATTATACCCAACATCATGTTGGTAATCAGTCAGCGTGTTGGTTATGACACAACTTCCAGAAACTGTTCAAAGAAAGCGCGGTAGGCTTCCAGTTTCCGCTCGAATGGCATCGTGTTCGCCGCGCTCGGCGAAGGCAACGCCTGGAAAACCACATGTTCAGGGTACCAGGCGATGAAGCGGCGATAGAACGCCTCAGCCTTCTTTCCCGTAAAGGCCACCGCGCGCAAACAGGGGTGGGACTTGATGAAAGGCACCAGATCGTTGGGCTCCACCTTCCTGTAGCCGGAGTCCAGGCTTCCCTCACGGTCAAAGCGCAGCAGCGTGTCCCACAGCGCGACCTGATGGGTCAGCAGCAGCCTTTCCTTTGCCTCATAGGTGTCGATCGGGCTGTCGAAAAGACGGCTCATGATCGGCCAGAATGCGTTGGTCGGATGCCCGTAATACTCCCGTTTTTCCAGCGATACACGGCTCGGCCCGGTGCCTAGGACCAGTACCCTCGCGTCACGTCCCTCAATTGGTGGAAATCCCTGTTCCATGGTTTCTCATGATACCCGATTCCGGGACCTCTTGTCTTCGAGCCGTTTTGTAGGTATTTCTAGGTATCTTTTCTTCGAGGAGCCCAATATGGAACGAGCGCCAGTACTTTTCGCCGGTCATGGTTCACCCATGAACGCGATTACGGACAATCCGTCCAGGAATGCATGGAAACAGCTGGGAAACCAGCTCGAGAAGCCCGAGGCCATCATCGCCGTCAGCGCGCACTGGACAAGCAGAGGCGGGACCAAGGTGAACCCACAGGCGGTCAACCGCCAGATCTTCGACATGTATGGTTTTCCGCAAGAACTGTATGACCTGCGGTACGAGCCAAAAGGAGATCCCGTTTTGGCCGACAGGGTGGCTACCCTGCTTGGAGCAAGTCCGGACGCCTCGTGGGGGATCGACCACGGCGTCTGGAGCATCCTCTGCAACATGTATCCCGCATGCGACGTGCCGGTGGTGATGGTCAGCACCGACGTCACCGCAACCCCGGCAAAGCTCTACAAAATGGGCAAGAAGCTGGGAACCCTGCGCGACGAGGGGTACGCGATCCTCGCCAGCGGGAACGTGGTCCACAACTTGGGGAAGGTCGGCTGGGACATGCAGGACGGCTATCCATGGGCTGACGCCTTCGACAAGGAAATCGAGGATGCGGTCTGTGGCGGAAACCACCAGAAGGTGATGGACTACGCCTCAATCGCCGGTTCACGGCTGGCGGTGCCCACACCCGAGCATTTCCTGCCGCTCATCGTGGCCCTCGGAGCTGTCCGTGAAGACGACAAGGCCACCACTTTCAACGCCTATCGGGAATTGGGGTCGATGAGCATGACTTCCTTCCTCTGGAAGTAGGTCAGCGGGAACGGTATTTCGCCACGGCGTCGGCACAAGCGATGCCATCCAAAGCCGCGCTGACAATGCCGCCGGCATACCCGGCCCCCTCGCCACAGGGGAAAAGTCCCGCGCGCCCGACGTGCATCAGGCTCGTCTCGTCGCGGGGAATGCGGACCGGGCTGCTGGTGCGGCTCTCGCAGGCGACGAGCAGGGCCTCGTTGGTCAGGAAACCCTTCGCCTTCTGCCCGAACACCTCGAAACCTGTTTTCAAGCGGGTGGAAATGAAGCTGGGCAAGACGGCATCCATGTCGGCGCTGACAATCCCCGGGTAGTAGCTGGTCTGTGGCAAGGTTTCGGAAAGGTGTCCCCCCAGGAAATCCACCATCCGCTGGGCGGGCGCCACCATCTTCCCTCCTCCCACCTTCCAGGTATGCGACTCGAAGGCCTCGACGAAATCGAGCATGGCGAGGTGTCCTCCGAACTGTTTCGGGGAAAGGTCCTCCGGGCGCAGCTCCACCACCATGCCGCTGTTGGCGAAACGGCCGCTTCTGGCGCTGGCGCTCATGCCGTTGACCGAAAGGTAACCCGCCCGGGTACAGGAGGGGACAATCACTCCTCCGGGGCACATGCAGAAGGAATAGACGCCCCGCCCCGCCGCCTGGGTCACGAACCAGTAGTCGGCCGGCGGCAGGTACTTGCCCCTGCCCTCCGCGCTGTGGTACTGGATCTGGTCGACCAGCTCCTGGGGATGCTCAAGGCGGACGCCGACGGCGATGCCCTTGCTCTGGATCGCGATTCCCTGCCCGTCCAGATAGCGGAACAGCTCGCTGGCGGAATGGCCGACAGCCAAGATGACGGGGCCCTCGTAGGTCTTGCCGCTCTCGGTGACCACGCCGGTGACGGCACCGTCACTGGCATACTCCAGCGCGACCACCTTGCTCTGGAAATGGAACTCGCCACCGTTGTTCTGGATGGTGGCACGGATTTTCTGGATGACGCCAGGCAGCCTGTCGCTGCCGATATGGGGATGGGTCTCGTAAAGGATTGCCGGATCCGCCCCATGCTGGCAGAACTGGGAAAGCACCTTGGCGACGTCCCCGCGCTTGTCGCTGCGAGTGAAGAGCTTGCCGTCGCTGAAAGCGCCTGCCCCACCCTCGCCGAATCCGTAGTTCGAGTCAGGGTCGACGATACCGCTCCGGCCCATCTTGGCGATGTCCAGCTTGCGTTGCTCGACGCTCTTGCCCCGCTCGATGATGACCGGCTTCAGGCCGACCTCCAGCAGCCGTAGCGCCGCGAAGAGTCCGGCAGGGCCGGCGCCGACGACGACCACCTGCGGTCTCTTGGTGCAGTCCTGGTACTGAGTCCTCGTATAGTCCTGTTCCGCCCGCTCCCCGAGATAGACCTCGTAGGTACGGTCGACATAGACCTGCCTGCGGCGGGCATCGATACTTTCTCGCCTGATACGCAGGTCGGTGATATCTTCGCGTTTGACGGAAAGCTTCTGCGCGATCTGGGTACTGACAGCGCGGGATTTGGCCGCATCCTCTGGCTTCAGGCGCACATTGACAATGGTTCTCATGGGTCCTCCCGGGAGCCGGCGACAATCGGTCCCGTGCTTGCATTCTACACAGGTGGCTCCTCAGAGAAAAGACGTGGAACCTGGCGCGTCGTCTGTAAGACCACCCTTGCCGCACAAACCATCGAACTACGAACTATCTTCATAAAAATTCAACATCTCGACTATTATCTCCATCCGTTTTTTCTGTATAGTTATGGGCATCTTCCAAAGGAGAAGGTTCCATGCATCCCCACCATTCCGTGTTCATTGCATGCGTGCTGACTTGTACTCTGCCTCTGCAGGCACAATCCATCACCCTCGACGAGGCGCTGTCCGCCGCTCGGTCTGACAACAAGGAAATCAAGGTAGCCACCTTGGAGCTCGCCCAGAGCCGGAGGGAAAACTCGGTCAACGACTGGCTTCCTTCCATCAGCCTGCAACTGGGGGCAAGCGCGAGCGCCAGCATCATCGACAAGACATTCAACGCAAGCTATTCCCTCGGCGGCGTCACCTGGTCGCTGGACAGCGCGAACCATACAGCCAGCAAAGCGAACCGGGTCCTGTCCAACGAAAGCGCCCAACTTGCCTACCAGAGCAAGGTCAATTCGATCGACAGCAGGGTAACCACCGCCTACTGGAACGCCGAGGCGTCACGCCTGGCCTTGGAGAGCCGGCAAAACACCCTTGGCCGGAACCAGCGCGAACTGGAGACCATCCAGAACAAGTTTGAGGCGGGAACGGCTACCACCCTTTCCGTGAGCCAAGCGGAGATGAGCGTCGCCGACGCCAGGTACCAGGCCCAGATCGCCAGGCAGACCTACCAGACCGCCCTGACCACCCTCTCCAACCTGACCAATCTGGACATCGGTGAGGATACCGTCTTCCAGGAGATGCCGAAAGGCTTTTCCTTGAAGGGCCGTTCGCTTCTGGCCGGCAACCTGGAGGACACCACCACGATCAAGCAATACGCGCTGGCCCTCGCCCGGGCCCGGCAGGCATTGGTGAACGAAACTTCCGAGGGCAAGGGTATTTCGGTCAACGTCAGCGCCAGGACCAGTTTTGGAGACTCCATCTACAGCTATCGCGACAGCGATGGCTCCTGGGGCTTTTCCGACTTCGCCGACACCACCACCCTCGGAGTGACCGTCTCGGTTCCCTTGGACCATCTGTTCCAGAATTCCAGCACATCCATCGCCATCGACAGCGCCCGGTACGACATCCAGATTGCCGAGCTGAATCTGCAGAAGGCGCTGGAAGACCTGCAGACCGGCGTGGATGACGCAATCACGAGCGTCCAGCAGGCCGAGGCGAACCTTCTGCTTCTGGACCACCATCTGGCGCTTGCCCAGAAGCAGCTCGACCTGACCCAGGCTAGCTACGACGCGGGAAAAAGCAGCTTCAGCGACCTGGAAGACGCCAAGCAGGCGGTCAGCGACGCCGAGCTGGCCAAGGTGCAGCAACAGCTGAACCACACCATCGCACTGTATGACCTGGCAACGCTTCTCGAGTGCCCGGTTGCCGACCTTGCTCGATAAAATTAAGGAAGTCTTGTATGGAAGATGAAGAAACACAGAAGCCACAGGAAGGAAGGAACCCGAAGCCGGGCATCCTTGACCGCATCGTCACCATTGTCCTGCTCGCCATCTGCCTGCTCATGGCATATCTGATCGCCAAGCCGTTGATCGGCAAGGTCGCTGGCAGCGACGCGGGGACGAAAGGCCCTGCCAAGAACACCGAGACGGTGGTCAATGTCAGCGCCTACACGGTCGAGCCGACCGTTTTCGTGCGCACCTCGACGATGGGCGCGCAGCTCGAGGGGAGCATGGACGCCCACAACCTCTACTCGACCGAGGTGGCCGGCACGCTGACCGCGCTCGACCTTTCCGTCGGGCAGACCATCCGGGCGGGAGAGGTGATCGGCACGGTCGACCCCTCCACCCCGGGCGAGGTCTACAAGCCTACCGCCATCAAGGCGACCATCGGTGGAACGATCTACTCGGTGGACAGCTATGTCGGGCAGCGGATCACGACCGGTACCAGTCTGGCCACAGTCGGCTCCTCCGGCGAGCTTGAAGTGGTGGCCCATGTGGCGGAGCGCTACCTTTCCACCCTGGCGGAAGGCATGCAGGCGACCTTTACCGCCAGCGCCTGGCCTGACGAGCACTTTTCCGCCACCATCAAGACCATCAGCCCGACGGTCAACACGACCAACCGCACCGTCGAGGTGACCCTTTCCATCGACAAGCCCGACGCCCGCCTGAGGGAAGGCATGTACGTATCCCTGCAGCTGACCATCGACAAGGTGGATGACGCCCTCACCATCCCCTCGACCGCGCTTACCACCTATCTCGGGGAGTATGTCGTCTATGTGGCAGACGGAGCGTACGCCAAGCGCGTGCCTGTCACCCTCGGCTCCTCCAACGACACCCAGACCGTCATCACCAGTGGCCTCAGTGCCGGAGACCAGGTGATCACCGCTGGCAACGTCACCGAAGGGACCAGGATTTCCGTGGTCAAGTGAGGCGAGTCGATGCAGATTTCCGAATTCTCCGTACGCAGGCCGATTTTCATCACCATGGTCTTTGCCGTGGTGCTGGTCATCTGCGCCATGTTCCTTCCATCCTTGCAGATCGCCCTCTACCCCAACGTGTCGATGCCGATCATGGCCGTCATGGTCAGCATGGACGGCGAGGTGGATCCTGAAGCGGTCGAGCAGCAGGTCTCCAAGGTGATGGAGAACCGGCTCGGGTCCATCCAGAACCTTCATACGATGACCACCAGTTCCAGCGGGACAAGGGCGATTGCCATCCTGGAATTCAACTACGGCACCGACCTGGACGAAGCTGAAGAGGATGTGCAGACGATCGTCAACCGCCTGAACAGCGGTTCCACACTGCCCGACTGGGCGGGAACTGCCACCTTGTTCCGTTTCGACCGGCGTACCAACAGCAGCTTCATGCGCCTGTACATGGCCGGTTCCAATGATTTGAACGAGCTCTACACGATTGCCGAAAACGATGTCATGCCGATGCTCCAGCGTGTCGAGGGGGTCAGCCAGGTATCGGTCGCAGGCACCGGCAGCGTCGAGTACGACGTCAACGTCGACCCGGTCAGGCTTGCCGGCTACGGGTTGACACTGTCCCAGGTCAGGACGGCCTTGGCGGCAGAGAACATCCAGCAGAGCATGGGCGAAATCACCCAGAACGAGATGGACTACACCATCAGCACGGACTCCCGTTTCCGGAGCCTGGATGATGTGCGGAAGACCCGCATCTCGACCTTGGACGGGGTCTCGGTCACCGTCGACGACATCGCCACCGTCACCCAAGGCGAGGGTACCTCGCAGGAGCGCTACCGCGATGGCAGCAGGATCATCCAGCTTTCCGTCTCCAACGAGAGCGACACCAACAGCGCGACCATCGCTAAAGCGGTCCGCGCGGCGCTTCCGGCAATCAACGAGTCGCTCCCTGAGGGCATCAAGGTCGAGATCCAGCGGGATGACACGACGATGATCAGCTCCACGCTGAAAGAGGTCTACGCAAGCGCCATCGAGGGAGTCCTGCTGGCCGCCTTGGTCATTTTCCTTTTCCTGCGCAACATCAAGGCGACGGTCATCATCAGCCTTTCCATGCCGATCTCCATCTTGGTCACATTGATGGTGATGAGCATGGCCGACATCACCGTCAACAGCATGTCGATGGCTGGCCTAATCCTTGGCATCGGCATGATTGTCGACGCCTCCACCCTCAATCTGGAGAACACCTACAATTTCCGGACCCAAGGCAAGAGCGCCGCGGCGAGCGCCATTCTCGGCAGCCAGGATATGGCGGCCGCCAACCTGGGCTCGACGCTGACCACCATCTGCGTCTTCCTGCCCCTGATCATCTTCAAGAACAGGCTGGAGATGATCGGCATCATGTTCCAGGACCTGATCTATACCGTCTGCATCTCCCTAGCCGTTTCCCTTGTGGTTGCCCAGACGCTGGTGCCCGCCCTCTGCGGCTCGATCCTGCGCCTCGACTCCCGTACCCAGAAACCGCTCCGGCTTGCCCTGCTACGCCGGATCGACGAAGGAAGCAACAAGTTCGAGAAGCGACTGGAGAATTTCTATGCAAAAACCTTGCAGTACTGTCTGAACCACCGGTTCCTGATCGTCATGGTCCTAGTGCTGACGATGGTCTACTCGTTCGGCAAGGTGGGGAACATCGGCATGAACCTTACTCCGCGCATGAATACCGATGATTCGGTCTCCATGAGCCTGACGCTGCCAGCCGGCACCAACAAGAACGCCACGCGCAGGGAGCTGTTTTCCATGCAGCAAAAGATCATCGAGCAGATTCCCAAGGAGGCCTATGACGAAATCCTGGTCAACGTAGGCACTTCGAATACCGGCACGATCGAGTTGGACATGCCTGACATCACCCAGCAGACCATCGGCGCGAACGAGCTGAAGAACATGCTCCGCCCGCTTTTGAAGGGCAACCCCGCTGCCACATGGGCATTCAGCGCCGGTCGTGGACCGGGCGGCGGCAGCGCCATCACCATCAAGGTCAAAGGCAGGGATACCCAGGCGATTGCCGAAGCGGTCAACGAGATTGCCGCGATCATCATCGCCCACGTGCCCGAGGCTGTCGATGTCGGCACCGACCTCGAGGACGGAGCCCCGAGAGTCGTCATGCAGATCGACCAGGAGCGGGCAAAGGACCTGGGATTGACGATCAGCCAGATCGCCACCACGGTCAGTTATGCGATCAGCGGCACCACCGCCACCACGATCAGCACCTTCGACGCCGACAACACCTATGACCTGGTAGTCCAGATGGACGAGGACAAGGTCTCTTCCATCGGACAGCTCGGAGGCCTTCTGGTGACTGGGTCCAACGGCCCTGTCTCGCTGGACCAGGTCGCCACTTTCTCGGTCAGCAACGGGCCTCTGTCAATCAGCAGGGAGAACAAGCAACGGGTCAACGAGGTGACCGCCTCTCTTGCCGACGGATACTCGGCCAACGAGGTCCAGGCCAAGATCAACGAGGCCCTCGACCAGTATTTCACCCCGCCCGATGGCGTGACGGTAGAGCAGAACGGCGACATGCAGCAGCTTGCCGAGTATGGCCCGACGCTGGTCTTGATCGTGATTCTTGCCCTGTTGCTTGTCTTCGCCGTCATGGCAGCCCAGTTCGAGAGCCTGGTCGACCCCTTCATCATCTTCGCCACTGTCCCGCTACTGATGATCGGTGTCATCTGGATCCACATCTGGATGGGCCAGAGCTTCAGCCTTTTCTCCATCGTCGGCGTGATCGCCCTGATCGGCGTGGTCGTCAACAACGGCATCGTCCTGGTCGACACGATCAACCGCCGGGTGCGCAAGCATGTGCCGGTGCGGCAGGCCTGCATCGAGTCGGCACGGCTCAGGCTCAGACCGATCCTGATGACGACGTTGACCACCGTGCTGGGCATGGTGCCCATGGCCTTCTTCCCCGGTGACGGCGCGGAGATGATGCAGCCGATCGCCCTGACCTTTTTCGGAGGGCTGATCAGCGGTGCCTTCCTCACCTTGTATCTTTCCCCTGTCCTCTACTCGGTTCTCAACACCCATAGGGAACGCAAGTACGACGACCCGAGAACGCTGGCCAACCAGCTGGCGCTCTTCGACAAGGAACGCGCCGAGGAACAGATCAGGGAAGCGCTCCAGACCAAATAGCCAACAAGGGGTTGTCATTGCGACAGCCCCTTGTTTTTTCGTTTGTTCACACCACGGAAACCCTGTCTTTTCCTTGGATGGCAAACCAATTCCAACATCATGCAACGCCTTGTGCCCTCAACGCCAGCCACCATACGGCAGGTGGGCACATTTTTATTGACACGTATCAAAACGGCTTTATACTGATACGTATCAAAGGTAGTATGTATGTACACAAGGCATAATGAAAAACTTTTGGCTGTAAGAAAAAAGAAAACGGCACTCGTCGCGGCCCATCGTGGAGCTATGGGTGGATCTGTCATCCAGAACACGACTCTCGCCTATACCACCGCCCTCATGCAAGGAGCCGACTGCATCGAGATGGATGTCGTGGAAAGCACCGATGGAGTTTTCTTTGCCGTGCATAATGGCGAGGAAAAGCATCTCTTGCACATGCACAAGGATATCCGCACATGCAGCGCGAAGGAAATCGAACGATACCACTGCTACAACTCATTGGAGAACCGGATGGCCCACCAGAAGCTGGAGCGGGTCGCGGACGTTCTTCCCCTCTTTCAGAAAAAATGTTTCATCAACATCGACCGCTCTTGGTTCTATTGGCCCGACGCGATCTCCTTCCTTTCCCGTTTCCACATGGAGGACCAAATCATCCTGAAAGCTCCGCCGGAGGATAAATACCTTGACATGCTTGAGCGGAGCGGATCCGACATCATGTTCATGCCCATCATCCGGAGCGTCGACGACTGGGAAAAGACGGAACGGCGGAACATCAACGTCGTGGCGGCGGAAATCGTCTTCGACGATCTTTCCAATCCTGTCGTCTCCCCTGCTTTCATCGAGGACCTGCACAACAAGAATGTGTTGGTCTGGGCCAACGCCCTCACGCTCTGGGATGACAAGTCGATCTCGGCGTTCCTCGACGACAACCTGTCCCTCGGAAAGGGACCGGACGCCGGATGGGGCAGGTTGGTCGCCATGGGGTTCGACATCCTGCAGACCGATTGGCCCGGCCTGCTGTGCGCATATCTCAAAAAGCAAAACCGTTGATCCACAAGGAGGACAACATGAAAAAACGAATGATTCTGGCACTGGCGATGGCTTCACTCATTCCCGCGCTTGCTTTCGCGAACGGCTCAAAGGAAAGCCCGGCAACGACTGCGACGCCAACAGGCGAAGAGACTGTCGATTATTCTCAGGAACTGGTCGTCTACACCAATTCCGGCAGCAGCGGGAGAGCCGAATGGCTGACAGAAAGGGCTGCGAAGGAAGGATTCAAGCTCACCATCGTCTCCGGTGGCGCCGGGGAAATCACCAACCGCGTGCTTGCCGAAAAGAACAATCCGGTGGCCGACGTCATCTACGGCCTGAATTCGTTGAAGTGGTTCCAGATCAAGAACGAGGACCTGCTTCTCCCATATCGTCCCTCTTGGGCCGGACAGGTCGACAGCAGCCTTGGAGACAATGAGACGTTCTTCCCGATTGTCGCCCAGCCGTTGGTGCTGATCTACAACAAGGATATGCCGGATCCTCCCGCAAAGTGGGATGACTTGCTCAAACCCCAGTACAAGAACAGGTTCACCATGCTCCGTCTGGCAGGCGGCACCGCCCAGACGATGCTTGCCGGTCTCTGCACCCGTTTCCGTGACGACGCCGGTGTCGAGGGTGTTTCAAAAGAAGGATGGGATTTCATCAAGACCCTGTACCAGAACGCCCATGTCGAGATTCATGGAGAAGACTATGTCGGATCCCTCGTCGACGGCACCATCCTCGTCTCCGAGATGTGGGGAAGCGGCGTCATCCAGTATCAGAACGAACGGAACATCACTTTTGGGGTCGTGCATCCCGAAGAGGGCGGACCGTACGTCGTCGAGCAGGTCGGCATCCTGAAATCGACCAAGCACCCCGCCTTGGCCAAAGCGTTCGTCGACTGGTTCGGCTCCGCCCAGGTCCAGGCCGAATGGTGCCAGCAGTTCGGAACCATCCCCGCACAGCCTGAGGCATTGGCGGCCGCGTCGGAAGACGTGAGAGCGTTCGCCGACTCCTGCAAGGCCCAGCCGATGGACTGGAACTGGGTGTCCCAGCATCTTGATGCGTGGGTCGAGAAAGTCGAGCTCGAGTTCCTCTAATGCGTCCAGCCCGGGGTTGCCGCCTGGCGGCAACCCCCATTTCTTTATCGGAGGAGAGTCTCTGCCATGATTGAACTGAAGCATATCGAAATCAAGTACAATGATTTTGTCGCCATCAAAAACCTCGACCTTTCCATCAAAGACGGGGAATTCTTCACGTTCCTCGGGCCGTCGGGCTGCGGCAAGACGACGACGCTACGCTGTCTGGCCGGGTTCATCCAGCCCTCGCAGGGCGCGATCATCATCGATGGAAAGGATGTGACCTCCTTCAGTGCGGAGAAACGGCGTATCGGCATGGTGTTCCAGAGCTACGCCCTTTTCCCGACCATGACGGTCTATGAGAACCTGGCTTTCGGACTCAAAGTGAAGAAACTCCCGGCAGACGTCATCGACCAGAAGGTACGGAAAGTCGCCGAGACCGTCTCCATCACCCCGGACCAGCTTTCCCGTGGCGTCTCGGAACTCTCAGGGGGGCAACAGCAGAGGGTCGCATTGGCCCGCGCCATCGTCCTTGAGCCCCGCATCCTCTGCCTCGACGAACCGCTTTCCAACCTCGATGCCAAGCTCCGGGTCGATTTGCGCGGGGAAATCAAGGCGTTGCAGAGCCGCCTGAAGATCACCACGCTGTATGTCACCCACGACCAGACGGAGGCCCTCACCCTCTCCGACCGCATCGCGGTTTTCCGTAACGGCGCGATCGAGCAGGTCGGGACGCCCCAGGAAGTCTACAACCAATCCGCATCCCGGTTCGTATGCGGCTTCATCGGCGACATCAACCATTTCTCCCAGCAGACGGTGAGCCGCCTCGTCGACCGGTTCCATATCTCGCTCGACGCCTCGGCGGACGCGTTCATCCGCATCGAGCGCATGCGCCGTGTCCGCGAGGACGCAAACGGCATCGTCCTGAAAACGAAGATCCTGTCATCGGAGTTCGACGGGGCGACCACGAAATACACGTTGGACTTCGATGGCCAGGCCATCAAGTTCCTGGAATTGAACGATGGAAGCGAGGTGCCGCGGCCAGGCCAGAATCTCTTCCTTTCCTTTGACCCGGCAGACGTGCTGCAATACCCTCAGGAGGCGTGAGCCATGAGTTCCCTGCAAAGACAGCATCCGAGTCTCGGAGGCATTCTGGTACGGATTGTCCTCGCCTATCTGATCGTCACCTTCATCCTCTTTCCCATCATCAGCATGTTCTGCATCGTCTTCGTCAAGGACGGGCACATCTCTTTCTCCGCTGTGCGGCGGGTCTTTTCCTCGCCCAAGGCAATGCGGAGCATCAAGAATAGTCTCATCCTCGCGCTGACGATGATTGTCACGGTCAACATCTCCGGGACTTTGGCCGTCCTGATCATGGATTATTGGGACATCAAGGGATCGAAAATTCTCCGCCTCGCATACATGACGCCCCTCATCTATGGCCAGATCACGCTCGCGATGGGTTACAAGTTCGTCTATGGAAAGACGGGCTTTGTCACGAACTTTCTCCTGAAGCTCTTCCCCAACTTGAATCCCAGCTGGTTCATGGGCTATGGAGCCGTCGCGTTCCTGATGACGTTCGCCTGCACGCAGAACCACCTGATGTTCCTTTCCAGCGCAATCAAGAATATCGATGGAAACATCATCGAAGCCGGCCGCTCCATGGGGGCCTCGGGTGCGAAAATCTTTTTCAAAATCGTCCTTCCTATCCTGAAACCCAGCTATTTCGCCATCACGGTGCTCACATTCCTGACCGGCATGAGCGCCCTCTCCGCCCCTCTTGTCCTGGGAGGAGACAATTTCCAGACCATCAACCCGATGATCGTCATGTTCGCCCAGTCGCCGCGTTCCCGCGACATCTCGGCGTTTCTCGCCGTCCTGCTGGGGTGCACGACCATCATTCTCATGACCATCCTCAACCAGTTGGAAAAACACGGCACCTACATGTCCCTCTCCAAGACGAAGACGAAGTTGCAGAAGCAAAAAATCCAAAACCCCGTGTCCGCCGTCATCATCAACGTGCTCGCCTGGGTCATGTTCGTCATCTACATCCTTCCGATCTTCTGCGTCGTGCTCTTCTCGTTCACGAACGGCCTTGCCGTGAAGACGGGCGTGCTTACCAAAGGATGCTTCACCCTTCAGAACTACAAGAACCTCTTCACGAAGGTATCCGCCTTCAAACCCTATCTTGTGAGCATCTGTTATTCCCTGGCGGCAGCCGTCATCGTGAGTCTCCTCTCGATCATCGTCGCCCGTATCGTCATCAAGGGGAAAAGCCGTTTCAAGGCACTTTGGGAATACAGCGTCCTGATTCCCTGGCTGCTGCCGAGTACCTTGATCGCCCTTTCGCTCATGCTGACGTTCGATGTCAGGAGGGTGCTTGTAGGCAATAAGGTGCTTGTCGGCACCGCCGTGCTCCTGCTCATCGGCTACGTCATCGTCAAGCTTCCTTTCTCCTTCCGCATGATCCGCGCCGCGTTCTTCGGCATCAACGACGACATGGAGGAAGCCGCGAAAACGATGGGGGCCGGGCAAGTCCGCATCATGGCCCAGATCATCATCCCCTTCATCATGCCTGTGGTGTCATCGGTCATCGTCCTGAACTTCAACAATCTCTTGTCCGACTATGACATGTCCGTGTTCCTCTACTCGCCACGGCTGAAACCGCTCGGAATCATCATCAAGGACGCGACGGACCAGACGGCGACGGTCGACTCTGTCGCCATGGGACTTGTCTATTCGGTTGTCCTCATGTGCATTTCCGCCTTCGCGATCTGGTTCTCCCGCAGGGATCCGTCCGCGAGGAAGAAAAAGAAAATCGCGGCGATCATCCAGAAATAGGGGGCAGGGCATGGACAGCACCCGGTATGGACGCTATTTTCTCATGTCGGATCTGGACGGAACCTTGTTTGCCTCGTCTTCCCAGGTCGACAGGAGCAACCTTCCCTCTCTGGACGCGTTCATGCGGCATGGCGGATTGTTCGGAATCTCGACCGGGCGCACGCCGGCCAACACGCTTTCCCTTCTGGGCGCTCTGCGGCCCAACATGCCTTCCATTTTTCTGAACGGTTCCCTGGTTTACGACACCGTGAGGTGCCGGGTGCTGAAAACAGAGGAGCTGGAACAGCTCACAGCATTGCGTATCGCGCAGCTTTGTCTTCTCCGGCATCCTGCGGTGAATGTCCATGTCTATGACGCGGAACATACATGCATCGTGTCCCCAGAGAGCCTTGCGGATCCAAAATGGACCGCATCCCATCAGCCGGTCGTTTTCACTTCGGTAGACGTCGCCAAACAGGCCCCATGGTTGAAAATGATGCTCATCGGGACTCATGCGGAACTGGCTGACATCCAAAAGGAAATCATGAAGGAAAACCTACTGGAGGAAAACCGTGCGGTCTTCTCCTCACCAGTATTCCTTGAGATTCTTCCGAAAAAAGCAAGCAAGGGGTCGATGCTTTCATACATACGCGATGCGCTTTTCCCAAATCGGACTTGTTGCGCCATTGGAGATTATTACAACGAC
>CAJMOS010000075.1 GCA_905215015.1 uncultured bacterium
CGGGACCTGACCATGCATGACGATATTACCGGAACCTTGGTGCTCTATGACCGGGATTACGAGGCTGCCAAACGCAATGTCGGCGTTGCGGAGCAGTGTTTCAAGGTGAACCACTGGGAAGGACACGTGAAGGTCGTCGCCGAAAAGGAAATCGGCAAAGCCCTTGATGGCTGCAACCTGGTCATCATCTCCATCGAACCAGGTCGTACGGAATGCCGTTGGGGAGACCTTGTGCTTCCCGAGCAGTACGGTATCCTGGAAACGGTTGGCGATACCACCGGTCCTGGCGGCATCATGAGAGCCCGTCGCTCGATTCCCCTGTTCACCGGGTTCGCCAAGGAAATCAAGGCTCATTGCCCGGACGCCTGGGTCATCAACTACACCAACCCGATGACGCTGTGCACCGCGGCCCTGTACCGTGAGTGGCCCGGTATCAAAGCCTTAGGGTGTTGCCACGAGGTCTTCCATCTGGAGAACTTCATCGCCGACAAGGTGGCGCAGTGGTTCGATGTGCCTCGTCCGGACCGCCGTGACATCGAGGTCGACATCACCGGCGTGAACCATTTCACCTGGATTACCAAGGCTGCTTGGAATGGCAAGAATTTGTTACCAAAGCTTGTGGAACTTGCCCATGATCCGAAGACGTTCCCCGACGAGACCAAGGTCGCGATGGAGAGGATCGAGGGAAAGAAATGGTTCGACTGCGACCATCTGGTCGCTCTTGCATTGCTCAGGGATTTCGGCGCGCTTGGCGCCGCCGGCGACCGCCACCTGTCGGAGTTCATTCCCTGGGTTCTTCGCGATGAGAAAGAGCTGTGGCGTTACGGAGTGGTCCGTACCCCGTACGAATGGAGACTCTCGGAACGCGATCGCAAGCTGCACAAGGTCTTTACCGACGAGGAACTGAAGAGCAAGCCGACTGACGAGGAAGGTGTCGATATCATGCGGTCCTTGATGGGCGACCGCACGCTCTACACCAACATGAACCGTCCCAACGTTGGCCAGGTGTCGTTCCTGCCGCAGGGGAGAATCGTCGAGACGATGAACTACCTCAGAAAGGACGAGATTGTTCCATCGGTGGCAAGCAATCCTCCTCTTGCTGTCCGGCAGATGATCAGCCACGTCAGCGACGTGCAGCAGATGACCTTGGACGCGATTTGCGAGCAGGATGACGAACTGCTTTTCCGGGCTTTTGTCAACGACCCGTTGGTCACCATTCCGCTTTCCCAGGCCCACGAGCTTTTCGAAAAGATGCTCGACGCCTGCAAGCTGGAATACTGAACCCTGCAATCCCCCGTGCGGATTTCCGCTACGGGGGGTTGGTATCTCCCAAACTAAGCATCGTAAGTAGTTCTTACTTTCTCCGAATCAGGGAAAGGTCAACGGTTTTCACACCGTAGTTCTGTTCCTCTGAACCACGATTAACAAGCAAAACAAACTAATTGCAATTGGTTGTAATTTAAAGAGAAAAGACATTTCATCCCCATTTGCTCTGAGCTTGCCCGATATTTGAAAAGGATTCCTAACTTATCTCGTTTGCGCCTTGCCACGCGAGGGACGAGCGGCCGGTGCCCTTACAGCAAAGAAAGCCAAGGCAAGTCTTGTGTTGGAGACCCAAACCAGACAGTAAACACGTATGCGCATACGCATACGTGTCCATCTCGCATAGCATCCAGGCAACGAAGAACGTGAGAAGGACTTGTTGGTTGGATGGCCGTACGTGAGAGATGTCGTACCGGGGAAAAAAGAATATCGTTAGGATTCATTCCGATATCCCTTTGGCCAAGCTGGTGGACAGAAAAGGTATAGATGCCTCTTCCTGAAATCCCAATACGTTTTTTCTTCAGCGGGATGGCTTGCAAACCATCCCGTTGTTCCCAGGAACTCGCGATGGACATAGGATTCCGGCGAGTCTATGGGGATAGGGAAAGACGGACGCACGCGTGTCTTTGCCAGGCATAAGTCGTAAGGAGGTGAAGACTTTCAAGGACAGGCAAACGCATCAAAGCACAGCCTTGGGATTTCCAAATTCAGGTGCGGTAGGTAATCATCTGGGTTCCAGCTTTTCCCATGCGTCTACCACCCTTCTGCTTTGCTTGTAACACGGCATCCGTTCCAGCGGGAGCTAGGAATATCCATGCATGAGCCCAAAATGGTCGCAACGCACAACCATTGGGTAGGACGTGCCGGGAATTGCCTTGCTGATTCGGTAGTAGGTTGAGCAATTTTTTACTATGAATAGAAGAATGAACGGAACAGGGAAAAGACGTCTTGCAACCCGAAGACATGCCTTCGCATGGGGATGAAAGCATGGCAGCCACACGCCTTGCAAGCGATCAACGCTTGCTGTCGTATCATGCATGGTTTATGCATCGGTATCCTGTGGTTCCTTTGTGGAGGAACCTCTGTCCGCGAAGACGGTTCCGGTTCAAAGGCTTGCCATGGAGAGCCGCAGGGGTTTGAAGCACCAATAGCGAGCAAACTTAGGTTCCAGGTCAAAAGGAATTCTCGAAAAACAGTGCATAACAATTTTGGAAGAGCGGCAAGCAATACGATTCAGGAAATCATCCGAAGGACTCGAAACTCGGCTGCGTGTTGTACCAGCCTGTTCCTTTGAAACGCGAACAGCAGATAGATGACACATCGATTTCCTTCGCATCGTGAAGAGGATTCCAAGGGAGGAGAAAAGCCTTAGAATACGCAGCCATTGTCTCTGCACCATGCATGCTTACCGGTATGCCTGAGGTAGTGGAAACAAATGCAACCCAAAAGAACTTGCCGCGTGGACTTCGGGGGAGGGGAACGATGAACGCGGGCGTAATGGTTTGTGGTACGGCGGTATGCTGTCTGTGAGCCAGAGGCGCATCTTGGGGAAGTGATGAGAGATGCATCACGCAGAGAAAGGGTTGATTGAGTAGGATTCGCGTGATGTTGGAAGAATGTAAATAAATATAATAGACCTATAAAGGAATATTATATAAATATATTTTGTTGGGGCGCTTCGCAAAATGAGCTCATGAACCCATGCATGATTTTTCATATGGTGTTGCCTGCTGTCCCGCAAACACTGAACACGGGTCGCTTTGGAGAGATCATTTGCATCATAATCCCCATTCGGCAGATGGAACGTAATCCACTCGACTTGCTGAGGAGGGAGAGAAGGTGTCCCGCAAGACAAAGCATGGAAGCATCTTGGTTTTTGCGGAGCATCCGTATGCGTATCGGTATGTGTCCGTGAAACGCTGGGCCTGTAGGACGCTTCGTTTTTGGGGAGAGACGGAATCAAGCCATCCAAAAATTATGCGTATCATCATGGCATGTGTGGATGAGCAGTATCCCGATGCAAGGTGGGTGCGTAAGAGCCCGAATCCGAAAATGTTCCGTCAACGAATGGTTGGAACGGGTAAGGCATGCAAGTGGGACGGCAATGACATCCGTATCCTTGTGCCATGCAGGTTGGACACGAATTGCATCACGATATGCTCAAGATACTGCATTGTAGGATTTCCGATGCACATAACTCACGTATACGTATACGTGTAAGTATGTTATCTATTTTATTACAAATATTTGAATTGGATGGTCTACTAATACAGCGTATGCGTACACTTATACGTATATATTATGATTGATGTTCGGTTGCCTGTCTGGGTGCTATCGATGTGTTTTTATCTAGTAGACTATCCGTACGCCATGGCATTTTGAACATTTCTGGTATGATTGATGCCATCAAACCCCAGTTTGGCAGGAGCCTAGTATATGCCACGAACGGTCCCGATCAAAGAGGGAAAGATACGTCTAAAAGGTGCCAAGAAGACGCAGAACCCCCTGTATTCGACAAGGAATGGATACGGCAATTGTAAGGATGCCTTTAGGGATATGTTTCAAACCAAAAAGTTGTTTGTGATCTGGAAATTTCCGAGAATCGGATAAAGGATGGAAAAACCAGGGACGCTGCCGTAGCTTTGTCCGTTTTGAAGGAAAAACATGGATTATAAGCTGGCGATACTGGAAACGATCGTTCAATGCGTTGATGGAACGTGACATGGCAAAACTGTGTCGCGATGATTGTGTGGGGGCAAGGGAAAAGAGTCCAAAACCTGGGCATGCCTATTGGAAATTCTGCGTAGTTCACGTCGAGTTGCTTGTTGGGATGATGCGTATCCTTATGCGTATACTTGGTTTTCCTTCACAACCAAATCCTTTTGCCAAAGGGTGGCGTTATGGATACAGATACGTTGCCGTATACGTATATGCTTCTATAATTATTTATTGTCAATAAAGAGAATAGCACATTTGTATGCGTAGACGTATAGGGTTCTGTATCGGTATTTTTTTTGTTTTAGCATATACGCATACATCTACGTATGCGTATACATTCATCTGATAAAGATACATATACGTATACTGAGACGCATAAACGTAGACATTCATCCATTGGCAATTTATTTGGACTTGCAAACTTGGTTGTCGTACAATGGTGCGGAAAGGAGAAACCCATGAGTTTGTTTGCTGGTATTGATTGCGGAACCCAGAGCACCAAGGTGGTGGTGTACGACACGGAAGCGAAGTCGATTGTCGCCCAAGGTTCCCACGCCTATCCGTTGGTGAGCCGTGATGACGGTTCGCGGGAACAGGAAGCCGTCTGGTTCACCAATGCAGTGGTCGATTGCTTCAACCAGATAGATCCTGTGGTCAGGCGGAATGTGAAAGGGATTGGTGTCTCTGGCCAGCAACATGGGTTTGTTCCCTTGGACAAGGATGGCAACGTGATCGCGCCGGTCAAACTCTGGTGTGACACCTCGACGGTTGCCGAATGCGACAAGCTGACGGAGAAAATTGGCGGGGAGGAAGAGGCCATAGCATTGGTGGGCAACCAGTTCAAGACGGGTTTTACCGTAGGCAAGGTCTACACCATGAAACTCCATCACCCCGATCTCTGGACACGGCTTGCCCACATCCTGTTGCCCCATGACTGGCTCAACTACTGGCTGACCGGCAGGTTTGTGATGGAGCGGGGGGATGCAAGCGGTACGGCCATGTTCGATATCGCCCACCTTTGCTGGAGCCGGCCGGTCCTGGATGCCATCGACCCTTCCGCGGATTGGGATTGCCTGCTTCCGGAATTGGTCTCTGACAACGAGGTGATAGGGACTGTCCGTCCGGATCTGGCGAGAGAGCTCGGCCTTTCCACTTCGGTGATTGTCTCTGCCGGTGGCGGGGACAACATGATGGCGGCAATCGGTACCGGTTGCGTGGAGAAAGGCGCCATGACGGTGAGCATGGGCACAAGCGGTACCGTTTTCGCCTACAGCGACATCCCGGTTGTCGACCAGCAGGGAGCTCTTTCCGGATTCTGCAGCTCGAACAACGGGTACCTGCCGTTGATGTGCACGATGAACTGCACGATCGCCACCGAGCAGATCCGGTCCCTCTTCGGCATGACGCTTGCGGAGTTGAACAGCCTTGCCGGCAGCGAGGCTATTGGCAGCAAGGGAGTCTCGATTCTTCCCTATTTCAATGGGGAACGGACTCCTGACTTCCCCCGTGGCAGGGCGGTTTTTGCGGGCTTCGACACCACCAACTGCGCAAAGGCGACTCTTGCCCGCGCGGCCATGGAAAGCGCGGTCTTTTCCTTGATGGACGGGGTGGACGCCTTCCGTGCGAAGGCTATGGTCCCAAGCCGGATTCTTCTGACCGGTGGCGGTGCGAAGAGCCCTCTGTGGAGGCAGATGGTCAGCGACGTGTTTGGTGTTCCGGTCTCAATCAGCACGATCGGGGAGAGCGCGGCGCTTGGTGGAGCGTTGCAGGCGTTGTGGGCGAGCGGAGAAAAGGGTAGCAACCTGGCTGCAATCTGCAAACGCCATGTTGCCTTGGACACGGCATCGGGCTGCGTGCCGGATCCGGATGCCGCCAAGGCGTACCAGGTGGCGCTTTTGCGCTTCCGAAGCTACCAGACAGCCTTGGCGCCGCTGTTCCGTTAGAGGGGAAATCCCTGATATGTGTCCAGCCAGCTGAGGTCTTCCTTGGTGTGGGCGTCAAGCAGCTCGAGCTCGTCCTTTCTCCACGTGGAGAAGGATGTCTCGCATGCCTCGCGGATCTGGGCCTTGATGGTGTCCCTCTGCTCGATGAGGGTTTGGGTGTAGGTCTGGACCAGTTGGTCCTGCCTGCCTTGGCTGCGGAGCAGGTCGATGGTGGTTCCTGCCAGGGCTCCCAGTCCTCCGAGAATCAGGTTGTCCAGTGGTCCGGGCAAGACTCCAATGAAAAAACCGCTGGTAGCACCGAGCGCGGTGCTTCCTGCCAGGATCAGGCTGTCTTTCCGGGTCTCTCCGGCAAGGTTTCCCTTGTCCTCGGCAAGAGGAAAACTGGTTTTGAGCTCATGGTCCAGTGCCGTGAGGTCGATGGATTCCAGGTTGGGGCTTGCCGCATAGAGGCTGGCAATCGCGCGATGGAAGTCGGTACGGTTCAGGTTGACCTGATAGCTGAAATTGGCAAACCGTTCCTGGAGGGCGCGCCGTAGCTGGTCGGGGGTGAAGACCTCTTCTTCGAATGCCGCCTGGATTTCTCCAGCCATCATCTCCTTTTCCTCCCTGTCGTAACTTTCCTGGCTTCTGCTTGGGACGAAAAGGCCTTTTGTCCGGCTCGCGATGCGCATTGCCTCCATCCGGAGGGTCCATGCCGACCGGTTCATGATCGAACGTGCCGTGTACAGCCGTTTTGCGAAGGCCGGCAACCTGAACAGATAGCTTTCGTAGAGCCGGTCGATCTGCAGGAGCAAATCATCAAGATCCGCGGAATCGTTCTGGTCCAGCACTTCGATTCGGCTGGCGGTACTCTGCTTCACCAGGTCTGCCTCCTGCTTGGCGATGGTGGCATGGCTTGGGGCGCCCAACTGTTCCAGCTTGTCCACGAGATGTTGGTATCCGGCATGCTGGGCGTAGTTGCTGGCGTCCCACCCATAGACATCCACCTCCCGCGGGTCGATGCCTCTTGCGACCAGCAGGGCAAGCACCTCCCCGCTTGCTCCTTTGTCCGCTGCCCAGTGCAGGGCGTTACGGTTTTCCCTGTCGAGAACGTGGACGTTCGCCCCAGCATCAAGCAGGGCCTTGACCGTATCCGCAGACGCATGTCCCGCCATCGCCCTATGGAGCAGCGAGGTCCCTGTTTCCGGATCGAAAGCCTCCGCATCAAGCCCATGGCCTGCCAGCAGGGCGACCATTCCGGTTTGGTCGTTGGCGACAGCCCACTCCAACAGGCTTTTCCCTTGGAAGAGGATATGCGGGTCGGCGCCTTCCCTGATCGCAGACTCCACTGCCCTGGCATCTCCCTTGTGGAGCGCTTCAGTAAGCTCGGCGTTCAGGTCTCTGGCTGCAGGTCGCGGGGTACCGACGGACTGTTCCTGCGTGACGTGGGAAGGACCTGGTTGCGTGTTGCCCATGACAAGCAGGGAGACGGCGAAGCCCCCTAGGGCGCAGAGGATGCCGAAGGCGATTTTCTCCCTAAGCGGAAATGTGTGTTTTTTAGGAAACTGAAGGATTTTTTCTTTTTCGTCTTTCCGTACGGTGTTGTCCTGCATGAAAGATAGTCTACCACTGGCAGGAGGGATACGAAAAGCGGGAAGCCGTTCGGCCTCCCGCTCGTGGTGGAAAGAACATTTTTCAGAGAGGTTCGCAGTCGGTGACGAACCCTGCGATGCCCTCGTCGGGGAACTGGGTGCGCAGGTATTCGACAATCTGCCTGATTGATTCGACCTCGCTGTCCTCTACGATCATCATGTAGTGGACGTTCTCCTGCGGCCAGGTTTCGTCGGCCATCTTGGGAATGGTGTTGCCTTTCCCCATAACCCCGACGCTCTTGGTGAAATGCCGGCCGACCTCCCGGACCTCGCACAGACGGGAAAAGTCCTCATCGATGGCTTGGCTCAGAATGATTTCCAGTTTCTTCATTTGGTTTCCTCTCCTTTGGCGAGCACGCCCGCATTTGCCAAATCGGTCTCAAGCTGCTGCCTTTCCTTCTGCAACCGCTTGTTCCGGCGCTTTTCCGCACCCTTGAAGAAGATGTAGTAGAGGACCGGCATCAACAACAAGGTCATGGCCGAGCCGAAGGTCATGCCGCCAAGGACGGTCTGTCCGATCGGCTGCATCTGGGCCGAACCTTCGCCGCTGTTGAACGCCATGGGAATCAGGGCGAGCACGGTGGTCAGGGTCGACATCAGGATCGGGCGGAGTCTGCTCTTCGCCGCGCGTACACAGGCTTCCTCGATATTGAAGCCACGTCTCTGCAGGAGCCCCGTGTAGTCCACCAGGACGATGCCGTTGTTGACGATGGTGCCGACAAGGACGAGCAGGCCGACAACGGTGATGACGTTGAAGGTGGAGCCCATCAGCAGGTAGATCCATACGACACCGATCAAGGCGAGCGGAATCGTGAAGAAGATGATGAACGGCTTCAGGAAAGACTCGAACTGGCTTGCCATGACCGCGTAGACCAGGATGATGGCGACGGCGATGATCTTGATGAAGACCCTGATGGCCGTCATCATGTCGTCGTAATCGCCGCCTGCCTCGATCAGCAGGTCGTCGGTAAGCGGGATGTTCTCGTCAATCAGCTTGTCGATCGCCCCTTGGGCGGTGCTGACCGCCACACCAGGCTGCCACTGTCCGGTAATCGTCACAATGAAGGACTGGTCCTCGCGTGCGATGGATAGCGGCGAGCGGGTCTCCTCGTAATGGGCGAAGGAAGAAAGCGGGACCTTCGCGCCGCTGGATGTGGTCACTTCAAGAGAATCCAGGTCCATCAGACGGGTGTTCTCGCTCTTCGGCGTGCTGACGACGATGTCGACGTCGTCGCTGCCGAGGCTGATGCGCCCGAAGGTCGTGCCGTTGACCTGCGCCCGCAGCTCCGCGTTGACGCCGCTGACGGTCAGGCCGAGCATGTACATGCGCTCGCGGTCGTAGACGATCTGCGCCTCAGGCAGGCCCTCCTTCAGGTCGCTCTCGATGTCGTAGATGTAGTCGCCTGCCTGCGCATTGAGCAAGTCGAGCACCTTCCGGCTGGTCTCGCGTGCCAGATTCAGGTTGCTGCTCTTGATCTTCAGCTTCATGCCGCTGGAGGAAGAGGCCGAGGACTGGCTGTTGTTGACGGTGATTGTGGCCTGCGGGAACTGCTTTGCCAGCTCTGGAAGCTTGCGTTTGGTAGTCGCCACTGTGTCGTCTCCCGGCTGTGCTTCCTTCGAGGAGGGGAACATCACGTAGATCGAGCCGATGTAGGAACCGCTGGAACCCATGGTCATCATGCCGCTGCCATCGGTACCCATCATGATTTTTGTGCCCTTGATGTTGTCGGCGAGCAGGTCCATGAATCCGGTGATCACCTTGTCGGTCTCCTCCAAGGCGGTGCCTTGCGGCAGCTCGATGCTGATGCTCATCTGGTTCTCGATCGAATCCGGCATGTAGTTGAAACCGACCTTGGTGCCCGCCTGGATGGTGACGACGGCGAGGACGGCCAGGATGCCGAGGAACAGGACCTTGTGGTGCAGGTTGAAGCGCACGATCGCGCCATAGACATTGTCCATCTTGGCCTGGAATGCGTCGACACCCCTCTGCAGCAGGTTGCGCTTGCGCAGGTCGCCCAGCTTCAGGTACTTGCTGGTGAGTACCGGCACCAGCATCATGGCAACCAAGAGCGAGCAGGTCAACGAGAAAAAGATGGTGAAGGCGAGCCCTTTGAAGACGTCGCCAATCAGGCCGAGTTCCCTGCTGTACATCAGCATCGGCAGATAGACGCAGATGGAAGTGAGGGTGGAGCCGATGATGGACATGATCATCTCTTCGCTGCCGAGAATCGATGCGACAGTGATTTTCGTACCCCTCTGGCGGTAGTTGAAGATGTTCTCCAGCACGACGATGGAGTTGTCCACCAGCATGCCGACGCCGAGGGTCAGGCCTGCCAAAGTCATCAGGTTCAGCGTCAGGCCGGAGAAGTACATGGCTCCCAGGGTGATGCAGAGCGAGGTGGGGATGGCCAGGGCGATGATTAGCGTGCTCTTGAAGTTCGCGAGGAACAGGAACAGGACGATGACCGCCAACAGGATGCCTTCGTACAGGGACTCGGCGACGCTGGCGATGGACTCCTCGATTGTGTCGGAAGAGTTGTAGGCCTCCCTGATCTTGACGGAATTGGGGATCATGCCCTCGATTTCGGGCAGCGCGTCACGCACGCTATGGACGACGCCGACGGTATTCGAACCGCTGGTCTTGGTCACCATCAGGGCGACGGCAGGCTTGCCGTTGACGTAGGCGTTGCTCGTCGGATCCTTGAAGGAGTCGGTGATGGTGGCGATGTCCTTCAAAAGGACGCGGTGGACCGTGCCGGTGGCGTCGGGCTTGTAGGCCACGACGACATCCCCGATCTGGTCGATCGTGTCGTAGGTCCCGTCGGTGGTGATGGACCAGTCGAGGCCGTTCTCGACGATGGAACCGATTGCGGTGTTGACGTTCTGTGCGGCAATCATCTGGCCGACCGAGGTGATCGAGAGGTCCATGGCGGCGAGATTCTGCTTGGAGACCTCGACGCGTACCGCTCTCTCGCGACCGCCCATGACGGAGACGGAGGCGACACCATCAAGCTGCTGCAGGCGGGGCTTGACGGTGTCGTTGCCCAGCGTGCGCAACTCCTCGGCGCTCATGTCGTCACTGCTCATGGCAAGCACGATGATCGGCATCATGTTGAGGTCTACCTTCATGATCGTCGGGCTGTCAGCGTCATCGGGCAGATAGCTGCGGACCATGTCGATGCGGTCCCTGATGGTCCCGGTCGCCTCGCTCATATCGGTGTCGGTGGTGAATTCCAGCATGATCATGCTGGAACCCTTGCTCGAGGTGCTGGTGATATGCTTCAGGCCGGAGATGCCGGACAAGGAACTTTCCAGCGTCTCGGTCACCTTGTCCTCGACCTCGCTCGGCGAGGCGTTGGTGTAGGTCGTGGAGACCAGGACGTAGGGAATGTTCATCTCTGGCATCAGGTCCAGCGGAAGGCTGGTTGCCGAATAGACACTCAAGGCCGTGAGGACCAGGAAGAGGATCAGCATCATGGTCGGGTGCTTGACTGAATACTTGGATACAGACATCTACAGCTCCTTCCTTGCTCAGATCGCGTTGACGGGGGTACCGTCGGAAAGTTGCGAGATACCGGCGATTACCACCTGGTCTCCCGCGTTGACACCCTCAAGAATCTGGACCTTGCCGTCCGCCTCGATGCCGGTCTTGACCGTCACCTTGTGGGCGATTCCGTCCCGGACGATGAAGACGGCATCGCCGCTTATGGCGTTGCTGGGCACCAGGATGGCGTCGTCAGCCTCGTCCAGCAGGACGTTGACGCGGGCGTACATGCCGCTGATCACCTGCCCGTCATCGGCATCCAGCTTGATGGTCACCTCACGGGTACGGGTCGAGGTGTTCAGGGTCGCGCCGAGCTTGACGATGGTGGCGCGGAAGACCTGCCCGGGGAACGCGTCGAAGGAAACGTCGACCTTGCCTCCGAGCTTGGCGGCATAGAGCAACCGTTCGGCGACGTCGAACTTGATTTCCAGATTGTCGGTGCTGATGACCGTGCCGATCGGCTGTCCGATGGCTGCTTGGGCGCCCAGCTGGGTATTGACGGCGCTGACCGTGCCGTCAATCGGGCTTTTGATCTCGGTCGGCTGGTAGCGCATGCCTGCCTTGGACTGGTCGATTCTCGCGACCACCTGGTCCTTCTTGACCACGTCGCCCTCCTCGATCAGCAGTTCCTTGACCTCCCCGCTGGTGGTGGGGATGATGCTCTTGGTGTCGTGGGGCACCACATCGCCGCCGAAGCTGCGGTAGGAGGCGATATGTCCCTGGGTGGCGGTGGCTACCTGGACGGCGACCGTCTTCGCCTCTTCGGCCGCCGGGGTCTCGACCGGGGCCGTTTCTCCCTTCTGGGTGAGCTTGCTGCATCCAGCCATCGTCAGGGACAGCAGAGCGGCCCCCATGATCATCATAGTCTTGTGTTTCATATCCGTCTCCTTAGAGGGTGTCTCCGGTCGCATACTCAAGGTCGAGCAGCGCGCAGAGGTATGTGTACTGATCGCTCATTTTCCCCAGTTTCGCCTGGTTGAGTGACGTTTGTGCGTCATTGACGTTCAAGAGTTCCGTGTAACCCGTCTGATAGGCCTCGCTGGTCATATCGTAGGACTTCTGGGCGAGGGTGACATTCCGCTCGGCGCTCTCGATCGCCTCGCGGGCCTGGTCGAGCTCGTCCAGCAGGTTGGTGATCTCCAGGTGCGCGTTGGCGTTCAGCGTGTTGCGGCTGACCTGCATCTTCTCGATGTTCTGCTTCAGCTGCCTCGCGCTCTGCCGGTTGCTGGACCAGGGCAAGGCGTTGGTGATGTTGAATGAGAGGCCGAATGAGATGGAGCCGCTGTCATACCAGTTGTATGTGGCACCATCCCGGTCGAACCAGTCCTTCGAGATGTCGACGACGGTGGGGGATCCGGTCGCGCTTGCCACGAAGACCGGGTAGAAGGAGCTCTGGTCGAGCATCTTCAGCTGGGTGTCCAGCATGGCGCTCTGCTGGTCCAGGTTGCGGATGTCGTAGCGATAGCCGATCCTGCTGTATGCGCGGGCGGCGTCAACATCGGTGAACTCGGTCTCGATCGGAGTTGTCAGATGCAAATCGGTCGTCTCATCCATGCCGATCAGGAACGCCAGGTTCCGTTTCTGCTCGTCGACCGACTGGCGCGCCTTCTTCACCGTCGCCAGCTGGTTCTCGTAGGTGACTTGGGTCTGCAGGTACTGCAGTTCGTTGGCGTAGCCGTCGTTGTACTGCTGTCCGGTCTGGTCCATGCGTTCCTTGTCGTTGGCAAGGGTTTCTTCCATGATCTTCAGCGATTCCTGCTGGAGCAGGACGGCGTAGTACAGTTTCGTGACGTCGCGCTTGGTCTCGGCCTGGGCCTGCTCCCAGGAAAGCTGTCCGTTCTCGTATTTCTGGTGGGTCAGCTTCATCTGGGTGACCAAGGCAGGGGTGAAGTTCCAGGAAAAGGAGAGCGAGGTGACAAGGCTCCAGGTCGGATCTACGGAAGCATAGACGGAATCGTTCTGCCTCGCCATCATCGTGCTGACCTGCATGGTCGGCAACAGACTGTTCCAGCTTGTCTTGTCGTCCTTCTCGAGGATTTCCAGGTCGATCCGGCTTGATGCGAGGGTGCGGCTGTGCTGCAGGGCATAGTCCACCGCCTCATCGACGGATAGGTCGACGGACCAGGCCGATGTCGCACAAACGAGCAATGCGGCCACTGCGATAAGGGTTTTCTTCTGCATTATCCTAACTCCTTCTTGATTCCGTGATACAGATAGTCGAGCAGCTGTTCCATCGTCAGCCTTGTGGGGTCCACAGAGCGGATGGTGTGGTTGCTCGCCGGCAGGGTGACCATACAGACACCGAGGCCGGGACATATGGATTCCAGCGCGTCATAAGTCTTCAGCATCATCGGGTATGCCTTAAAGGACTCGCGCCGGCTGAATACAACGTACAGGTCGTCGATATACAGGGCGACGTCGACCTGCTGGTCGAGGTAGCTGTCTACCGTGCGGACGATTGTCTCCACCACGGCAGGAAGCTCCATCCTCCCGTTCAGGTGGGATTCGACGATGCCGAGCATCCGGTTCGCCTCGATCGAGGCGATCTTGACCAGCATGCACTGCTTGTTCTTGAAGGTGGAGTACAGGGTGCTGGGGGCGACTCCAAGGGCTTTGGCGAAGTTCCCGATGGAGACGCTCCTGGGTCCGTATTGCTTGAGCACCTTGTCCAGCGCCTTCAGATACTTGCTCTCGCCAATCTCTGTGTCCTTGACGGTATAGGAGGCCGGATCGAGAGGGGTGCGGTCGACGTCAAGTCCCTTCTGCAGGAATCCGATCAACTGGTCGACCTGGACCTCAATCTGGTTCTTGCGCGTCAACTGTTTGCTCAGGATCTGGGCTCCAATCACCGAGGTGAAGCAGATCATCGCATAGACCATGTACGGAGTTCCCTTGCCGGGAATCTTCTTGTCCTGGATGTAGTTGGCGGTGCTGAGCCTTCGGTCGATGAGGAGCTGGAGCAAGAAGGTGCATTCCGGGATGTGCTCCAGCATGTAATAGCTTCCGTTGAGCAGCGCCTCCCGTTGGTCCATCGTCTCGAACAGGCACGCCATCGCCTCGAATTCCGCATGGATTTTCTTGAATGCGATGTCGTCCAGTTCCTGCTTGCTGGAAAAATAATGGAACAGGGCCGGTTTGGAGACGCCGAGCTCGGTCGCGATGGTGGAGAGCGAGACCTCGGCCCAGGGAGATTTCGTCAATAGGGAGATATAGGTACTGATAATCAATTCTTGACTAAGCTTCGACATTTTTGCTGTTTACCGATTATTCGGTAAAAATTTACCGAAAATTCGGTTTTATAGATACCGAAAATTCGGTAACTGTGTCAAGGCCTGTCCAGCAAAATAGGCAGGAATTTTTCCGAGAAGCGCGTTGCGTGACGGAAAATCGTCAGACGGAGTCACGCCTCTCCTTCCAGATGGTAGACCGACAGCTGTTCTTTGACCTGTTGCAAAGTGTAGTTCTCTGTGGCCTCGAAGATGACGCTCGTCTTGTCGAAAAGGGGAAACCAGTTTTTGCTGAAGGAACCCTTGAGCTTCCCTTGGTCCAGTCCCACCATCAGCGCTGGATGCCTGCTGGAGAGGATGATCTCGATTCCCTTCGCCACCCTGCTGAAGCTGCTGGCCACTTGGGTGGGGAGGAGCCTGCATGCCTTGGGCTTTGCCAGCAGGATTCCATCCTCGGCCGTCCCGTCCTTCCAGACCAGCGAGAGGGAAAGAAAATGGGTGGACCGATAGGGCGCAAGTTCCTCGGCGGTTCGTGTGCCCACCTTTTTCACTCCCCCTGCGGGGATGCTGACCACATATTTTTTCAGAATCGGGCGCGTGATGTCGTCATAGTGGTGC
>CAJMOS010000076.1 GCA_905215015.1 uncultured bacterium
AGGCCGCGGCCGCCCTCTTCGGCAACTCTTCCCTCTTCCCCTCTCGCTGTCCTCTGGAAAAACCGTTGCGCTTTCTGCTTGTCGCTCAAGCGCTCATGCATAGTACCACCAAGCACTGCATTAGTCAAGAATTTTTTATAATTTTTCGGGTTTTCCAAATTTTACAATGGATTCACAATGCATTGGTTGGAAAATTGTCATTACGCATCCTTCCCCCACTTCATTCCAAGGAACTCGAGGTCGCTGGCCAGCCGGCTCAACGTGTTGCTCATGCGCACAGCCTCCTTGGCGGAGATGTGCTGGTCCTCCGCCTGCTTACGCAGCAAGGCAAGCAACCCGTTGAGCGCACGCTGCTGCTTGTCCAGTTCCGCGATCGCCTCGTCCAGTTCCCTCTGGTAGGGCAGCTTTCCCACCTCGAAATGGGTTGTCTTCGGCAGACTCGCCTCGTCAAGCAGGTCAAACCGCTCCAGCTGCTTTGGCGCGTAAGCCTTGATGCCCAGCGTGCTGGCAACATGGCTGGCGAACGCAAGGGCGCTGTCCTCTTCGCCGTGGTTGACGAAAATGTAGCGGGGTTTGGTGCTGAGGTTCTTGATCCACTGGATCAGGCCGTCCCGGTCGGCGTGGCCGCTGATACCCTCAAGTTTGCGGATCTCGCAGTTGACGTCCACCTGTTCCCCGAACAACGTCACATGCCGGGCACCGTCGAGGATCGAACGGCCAAGCGTCCCCTCTGCCTGGTATCCGGTGAAGACAAGCGTGCACTCCTTTCTCCAAAGGTTGTGCTTCAGATGATGGCGGATCCGGCCAGCCTCGCACATGCCGCTTGCGCTGATGATGACGCAGCTTTCCTCGCGGGAGTTCAGCGCCTTACTGTCGGCACTGTCGGTGATGGTCACCAGACCGGGGAAAACCAGCGGGTTGATGCCCTTCTTCACCAACTCCATCGCTTCGCTGTCATAATATCCCTCGACATTGGCGGCGAACACGCCGGTCGCTTTCACGGAAAGGGGGCTATCGACAAAAACCGGTATCTGCCTCAACTCGGGGCAAAGACGGTTGGTGACAATCAGCCGCATCAGGTAGAGCATCTCCTGGGTCCTGCCGACAGAGAAAGCGGGAATGATCACGTTTCCCCCGCGGGCGAAGGTACGGCTGATCCAGCCAGCCAGTTCCTTGGCGCGGACGATGTTGGGGACGCTATGTCCCACCGCTCCCGGCGGAAGCTCGTGCAGCCGGTCTCCATAGGTCGACTCGATCAGGACGTAGTCGGCCCCCTCGATCGGCTGCGGGTCCTTGATCAGAGGCTGGTCAAGGTTGCCGACGTCACCGCTTGCGATCAGCTTGCGCTTCTCGCCCCCTTCCTCCATCCAGATCTCGATGCACGCGCTGCCCAACATGTGGCCCGCGTCGTTGAACCTGAAGCTCATCCCTTTGGACAACTGGATGGTCTCTCCGTACTCGGCGGTCTTGAAAAACCCCATCGCGCGCTGGGCGTCCTCTACCGTATAGATAGGAACGACCTCTTTGCCACCACCGCGCTTGGCCTTTCGGTTCCTCCATTCCGCTTCCATCTCCTGGATGTGGGCGCTGTCGTTGAGCATGATCTCGCACAAGTCCGCAGTCGCCTTGGTCGCCCAGATGGATCCCTTGAACCCTTCCTTCGCCAGGAGCGGAATCCATCCGCTATGGTCGATATGGGCGTGGGTCAAGAGGACCGCGTCGATCTCGGAAGCCCTGAACAGCAGGTCAGGCATCTGCTTCTCGTCATTGCCTTGGGGCATTCCGCAATCGATCAGGACCGAACGGCCCGCACAGTTCAAGAGTGTGCAACTTCCAGTAACGTGCCTCGCGGCACCGATAAAGGTAATTCTCATGGTGGCCTCTCTTATCGGGAAGTGTAGCACAATTTCGGACGCCCCCAACCCGAAGAACACATTCTTCCACATTCACGGCGGTTGTTGGGGATGGGCTTTGGGTGTATCATGGGGGACATGGATGCAAATGACAAGAAAATCCTGCAGATGCGGGTGAAACGCACGATCGAGGCGCTTGGAAAGAACCATATCCAGGCAACCTTCATCCCGGAGGTGAAGGATGTGGCCCCCATGGTGCGTTCCTTGATGGCAAAGGGATCGAGCTGTGCCGTTGGAGGTTCCATCAGCTTGTTCGAAAGCGGCGTGATCGACCTGCTCAACAGCGGCGACTACGACTTCAAGAGCCGGTATGCGGCAAAAACCCCCGAGGAGGTGCTGGCAAGCCAATACGCCGCCTTCACCGTCGACACCTTCCTGGCGAGCGCCAACGCGGTCACCGAGCACGGCGAACTGTACCTGGTGGACGGCAAGGGCACCCGGATCGCCCCGATCATCTTCGGGCCGAAACAGGTGATCCTGGTCTGCTCCACCGACAAGATCGTCCCCGACCTCCAGGCCGCGGTCGTCCGCGTCAAGGAGGAGGCCGCTCCCGCCAACGTGCTGCGCCTCGGTTGCGACACGGCATGCGCCAAGAACGGAAGGTGCATGAACCCGACCTGCGACAGCAGAAACCTGATGGCGCTACCCGCCGGAGCCTGCGAGCATACCGTCTGCCGCGATTACCTGGTGCTCGGCAACCAGTTGGTGCCCAACCGTATCAAGGTCCTGTTCGTACCCGCCCAAATCGGATATTGACACCAGAACAAGGAGATAGTTTATGGTATACGATTTCGTCTATTACACCCCTACCAAGGTGGTATTCGGCAAGGACAAGGTCGATGAGACCGGAAAGCTACTGAAGGAATTTGGCGCCAAAAAGGTATTGATCCACTATGGCAGCCACCATGCCGTCAAGAGCGGCCTGATCGCCAGGATCAAGAAGCTGCTTGATGCGGAGGGCATCGCCTCAGTCGAACTTGGCGGCGTCGTCCCCAACCCGCGCATCTCCCTGGCCCGCAAGGGGGTCGAGCTCTGCAAGGCCGAAAAGGTCGATTTCCTGCTTGCCGTCGGAGGCGGTTCGGTCATCGACTCCTGCAAGGCGATCGGCTACGCCCTCTTCAACGGCGGAGATCCCTGGGATTTCTATGACGGGACCCGCAAGCCCGCCGGGTGCACCCCGATCGGGTCAGTCCTGACCATCGCGGCCGCGGGAAGCGAGATGAGCGACTCTTCCGTCCTGACCAACGAGGACGGCTGGCTGAAGCGCGGCTGCAACAGCGACTATTGCCGCTGCAAGTTCGCCATCGAGGACCCGATGCTGACCATGAGCCTTCCGGCCTACCAGACCGCCTGCGGAGTCACCGATATCCTGATGCACACGATGGAGCGCTACTTCTGCCATGCCGAGGGCAGCCCCCTCACCGATGAAATCGCCGAGGGAATCATGCGCGCCGTCAGGGAAGCCGGACTGACACTTGTCAAAGACCCCGGCAACTATGATGCCCGGAGCGTGGTGATGTTCGGATCGTCCCTTTCCCACAACAACCTGACCGCCATGGGCAACGCCAGCAGGGGCGATTGGGCGTGCCACCAGCTGGAACATGAGCTAGGAGGCATGTTCGACTGCGCCCACGGAGCCGGGCTCGCCGCCCTGTGGCCAACCTGGGCCCGCTATGTCGAGAAGCGCAACCCCGAGCGTTTCATCCGCTTCGGCAAACAGGTCTTCGGCGTCGACGCCAAGAGCGCCGAGGACACGATCCGTGCCGTCGAGGCCTTTTACAAGCAGCTCGGCATGCCGACCAACATGAAGGAGCTGGGCATCCAGCCGACCGACAAGCAGATCGACGAGCTGACCGAGAAGGCGACCAATTTCGGCAAGCGCACGCTGGGAGACTTCATGGTGCTCCACGCCAAGGAGATCCACGACATCTACACCCAGGCCAGAGGCTGAACTCCCTGAGAGGATTATCGTTTTCCGGCATCCCGGGGCCAAAGCGGGATGCCGGCTTTTTCCTCGATGGACAAGCAAAGAAAGACCGCCTGTAACAGGAGCGTTACGAGGCGGTCTTTCTCTACGCTTGCGCCGTTGCGTCAGTTGTCGGTAAACAGGTCGTAGACCTCATCTGCCGAACGGGCGGAGAGCAGCATCTTCCTCATCAGAGGGGAAGAACAGGTGCGGGCGATCGAGGCGAGCAGCTCGACATGGGCGCCAGCCTCGTCCGCAGGGGCGAGCACCAAGAAAAAGAGCCGGGTCGGTTCCCCGTCCGGGGAGCCGAAGTCGATCGGGTTCTTGCTGATTCCGACCACCAACCGGATGTGCTTCATCCAGGCAAGCTTCGCATGGGGGATCGCGACCCCGCTGCCGATTCCGGTCGAACCAAGGGCCTCGCGGTCAAAGACCGCATCGAGAATCGCCTTGCGCTTTTCCGGCGTGTACTCCTTGTCATTGGCAAGGGTATCCACCAGTTCGGTGAGGACCGAACGCTTGTCCGTGCTGACCAAGGGTACCTTGATCAAATGCTTCTCGATTACGTCTCCAAGATGCATAGGGGCCTCCTTATCTCATAGAATCGAACGCCTGCCAGACGTCCTCATCATCCTTGACGACAAGCACCGGGCAGGGGCTTGTGCGCATCATCCGGTCCGTCTCCGAGGCAAGTTCCTCCCTCCGGCTACGGATCTGGGTCACTCCACCGATGACCAAAAGGTCGGCGCCACGCTCCTTGAGCAGCTTGGTGACCTCGGCATGGACGGTTCCTTCGAGCTTGACCGTCTCCACCTCGACATGCTTCTGGCTGGCAAGCCGCTGGGCGTGTCTCAGATAGCGGTCGGTGTCGTCCTGCAGTTCCTTCTGGTACTGGTTGCGCTCCACATCCACAAAGATACCCGCATGGACCAATTCATTCAATGCCTTGGTATTGACGACTGAGGCAGCGATGAGCTTCGCGTCATTCTGCTGGGCAAGCAGGATCGCGTACATGATGGCGCTCAACGCGTCCTCGGATCCATCCACATAGGCGACAATCGTCTTAAACGGAACTCCCATTCTGAACCTCCTCTCCCGGGCGCACGACATGCGCCGTCAGGGCGGCGCGGTGCGGATCCTTTACCTGGCGTGCGCGCTCCATCCGGTCCTTGACCACCTTCAGGAGGATGAAGCTCTCCCGCTCAGCCTCCTCGATGCGGTCACGCATGAAGCGGATCGTCTCCTCGTCATCGGGAATGACGATCTTCTCGAGGGCGTTGACCTTCCGGATCGTCTTCTTGACCTCGCGCGCCAGACGCATGATCGAAACCTTCAGCTCGGCGAGCTTGCCCATCAGCTCGAGCGCGTCGCGGTACTTTCCCACCGACAGCTCGCTGATGAAGCTGGTTCCCTCGCTGGAGAAATAGGGGCTGTGGTCGGTAAAGGTGGTCTCCACCTTCGGCAACGCCACGCCCATCACCTTCCGGCTCCCCACCTCGATCGAATAATCGATGTTGATGGCTCCCCCCAGGTTCGCGACCTTCAGGCGTCCCATGTGCATGATCGACTCGACAAGGCTCTCATGGGCCTCCTTCAGCGCATCCTGCACCCTGCTTTGGTAATCAACGGCCTGGTCGACCAGGGTCAGAAGCTCGACGACCAGAATCGAACGTTTCTGGTCGAGCAGCTCATGCCCCAGTTTCGCGAACTGAAGGTCTTCGGACAGTTTCATCAAGTTGCTCCGTGTCGGAGCGAGGCTCGTATTCAAAGCAGACTCCCCTTACTTCCCGTAATGTTCCTCGATTTCCTCGTCGGTAAGACGCTGCAGCTCCTCGCTGGGCAGCTTGCTGAGAGCCTTCCAGCCAAGGTCGAGCGTCTCCTCGATCGACCGGTCCTCGGTGAAGGACTGGTTGATGAACTGCTTCTCGAAGAAGTCGCCGAACTCCAGATACTGGTGGTCGAGCGGGGTAAGTTCCTCCTCGCCGATGACGCTCGCCAGGTTCTGCACCTCTTTCACATGGCTGTACGAAGCGAACAGCTGGTTGGAAAGGTGCGGATGGTCGCTACGGGTCATTCCCTCGCCGATGCCGTCCTTCATCAAACGGGAAAGGCTGGGAAGCGGGTTGATCGGCGGGTAGATGCCGCGGCTGTTCATGCTGCGGTCGAAGACGATCTGTCCTTCGGTGATGTAGCCGGTAAGGTCGGGAACCGGATGGCTGATATCATCGTTGGGCATGGTCAGAATCGGCAGCTGGGTGATCGAGCCGGTCTTTCCCGCGATCTTTCCCGACCGCTCGTAAATCTCGGAGAGATTCGAGTAGAGATAGCCCGGGTATCCTTTACGGGAAGGAATCTCGCCGCGCATCGTGCTGATCTCACGAAGGCTCTCGCAGTAGTTGGTCATGTCGGTCATGATCACCAGCACCTGCTTGCCCTTGTCGAACGCAAGGTACTCGGCCAGGGTAAGGGCTGTCTTCGGCGTGATGGTACGCTCGATCGAGGGGTCGTCGGCAAGGGACAGGAAGAGCGCGACGTTGTCGAGCACGCCGGTCTCCTCGAACGAGTCGATGAAGAAGCGGGCGACGTCGTACTTGACGCCCATCGCCGCAAAGACAATGCAGAAGTCACTGGCGTTGCCCCGCACCTTCGCCTGGCGGGCGATCTGCGCGGCCAGCTGGTTGTGAGAAAGGCCGTTGCCGCTGAAGATCGGCAGCTTCTGCCCCTGGATCAGGGTGGTCATGCCATCGATGACGGAAACACCGGTCTGGATGAAATCGCGCGGATACTCGCGGGCGGTGGGGTTGATGGCAGAGCCGTTGACATCCCGCTCGTCCGCCGCATGGGGAAGCGCGGAGCCGTCCCTGCTCTGCCCCAAACCGTTCATGACGCGGCCGAGCATCTGCTCGCTCACCCCCAGGGTAAGCGGCTCGCCCATGAAGCGCATGCCGGTATCAGGCAGGTCAAGTCCGTCGGTGCCCTCAAAGGCCTGGACGCAGACCACGTCGTCGCTGGTATCCAGCACCTGGCCGGCCCTTCTCTTCCCGTCGGAGCCCTGGATCTCGACCAGTTCCCCATAGCCGATGGGGTGGGTGCCCCTCATATAGACAAGCGGCCCGTCAATCCTGCTGGCGCCACGATACAGGCGGCCGCTCAGCAGGCGACGGTCTGTCTGGGCAAGCAATGTGTCACGATCTGTCATCGTAGATACCTCCCAGTTGGTCGATCGCGTGATCCAGCTTCAGCTCGAGACGGTCGATGCTTGACGCGTCGTCGTTGCTGACGCTGAAGCGCATACGCGCCATATCCTGCACCGCGCCGAGGCGGCGGAGCTTCACCATCGGGACTCCCTTGCCGATCGCCTGGATTCCCTTGTGGTAGTAGTCCAGGATGATGGCGAGCATCTTCATCTGCTTCTGGATGCCGCAGTAGCGGTCGATCTCGTCGAAGGCGTTCTGCTGGAGGAAGGCGGTCTTGAACAGGGCGCACACCTCGAGCAGGAAGTTCTGCGAGTCCGGCAGCGCGTCAGGGCCGACCAGCTTGACGATCTGCTGCAAGCGGACCTCCTTCTGCAGGAGCTCCATGATTTCCTGGCGCATGGCGGACCACTGTCCGTCGCTCTTCTCGTCCCACCAGCCCTTCACGTCCGGCAGGTACTCGCTGTAGCTGTCCAGCCAGCTGATGGCGGGATAGTGGCGGGCGCTTGCCAAAGCCCGGTCGAGCGCCCAGAAACAGCGCACGAAGCGCTTGGTATGCTGGGTGACCGGTTCGGAGAAGTCGCCGCCCGGAGGCGAGACCGCCCCGATGATGGAGACAGAACCTTCCTTGTCGGAAAGGGTCTTCATGTAGCCGGCACGCTCGTAGAACTGGGCGATACGGGTCGGAAGGTACGCGGGAAATCCCTCTTCCGCAGGCATCTCCTCCATGCGGCCGGACAGCTCGCGGAGCGCCTCGGCCCAGCGGCTGGTGGAATCGGCCATGATCGCGACCTGGTAGCCCATATCCCGGTAGTACTCGGCCATGGTGACGCCGGTGTAGATCGACGCCTCACGGGCCGAAACCGGCATGTTGGAGGTATTCGCGATCAGGATCGTGCGTTCCATCAAGCTCTTTCCGGTCCTCGGGTCGACAAGCTGGGGAAATTCCCGCAACACGTCGGTCATCTCGTTGCCGCGTTCCCCGCAACCGATGTAGACGATGATGTCGGCATCGCACCACTGGGCGATCGAGTGCTGGGTCATCGTCTTTCCCGTTCCGAAGCCTCCCGGAATGGCGACCGTGCCGCCCTTGGGCAGCGGGAACAAGGTGTCGATGACACGCAGTCCGGTAATCAGCGGCTGTTTCAACGGCAGACGCTCCTGTACCGGGCGCGGGACCCTGATCGGCCATCGCTGGGCCAAGGAGACATGCACCTCCCTGCCATCGCTCTCCGTATAGGTGACCACCGTCTCTTCCACGGTGTAGTCCCCCTCCGGGACGACCGCGCTGACGGTACCCGCCTGTTTATCCGGCGGGACCATGATGTTATGGCTGACACGCTCGGTCTCCTGCACGGAACCGACAATCGAGCCAGCGTGCACCGGATCGCCCACCTTGACGGAGGGGACGAAGTGCCATTTTTTCCCATGATCGATGGCGGGGAACGAAAGACCCCGGCCGATGAAGGCACCACTTGCCTCCATCAGCTTCTCCAGCGGACGCTGGATGCCATCGTAAATGGAGCCGATCAGGCCGGGCCCGAGCTCGCACGAAAGGCTGGAACCACTGCCATAGACATTGTCTCCAGGGCAGATGCCTGTCGCGTCCTCGTAGACCTGGACGGTCGCCTCGTCATCAAACAGCTTGATGACCTCGCCGACGAGCTGCTGCTCGCCGATGCGGACCATCTCCATCATCTGCGCATCATGGACTTCCTTCAGCGTGATGACCGGACCGTTCACCCGTTTGACTTTTCCTACTACTCTGCGTTCCATGTATGTTCCTGAACCATAGTCCTGATATCGCGGTCATACCGTCTCAGCCGGACGTCGACCTGGTTATTGAAGGATACCTTGTCATCCATGCTGGAAAGGACGACACCGATTTCTCGGACCGTGCGGGAATCCAGCACAAGATGGACGGTACTGCCGGTGACCTGCTTCACCAGGGCCTCCGCATCCTTGAGCATCGCCTCGTCCACCGGAGCCAGGGGGCAGAAAGCCACCTTGGCCTCTTTCAGGTCAAGCCCGATGGCCGCCTCCGCGATCCATTGGGTCAGGTAGGGACGAAAGGCCTTGCTCTGGGCAAACGTACGGAAACGGCTCACGACCCGGTCCATCACCATCTGGTAGGACTCGTCGATACGCTTGAGCTGGGCCTTGCGCTTGGCGCTGGCAAGCGCAGCGTCCAGACGGAACTGCATCTGCCTCATACGGCTCTGGTGGTCGCGCTCCGCGACCTCGACCTGCTCCTCTGCTCGCTTTTTCGCATCTGCCTCTATGCGCCCGACCTGTGCCTGGGCATCCTTCAGGGTGGCGTCAGCCTTCCCTTGGGACTCGGCCACGATGCCGTCGAGCAAGAGGTTCTTCGTTTGCTCCATCTTCCTATCCTTCGTTACAGCGAGACACCAATGGCCTGGTTGACCAGTTCCCGCAAATCACGGCCCTTGCCTTCCTTGCCGGTGGCGGGAATCTCCACCACCAGGGGGAACGACTCGGAGAACAGATACCGATCCACGGTGGAGCGGATCATGTCCGCCACGTCCTCCGTGATGATGATGATGCCGTTCTCCTTGTCCGCGAGGGCGTTGTTCCAGGCAGTTTTCGCCTCGCCCGGGTTTGTCGCCTGCATCCCAGAGACACCGACGAGCGAAAAGCCCAGCACGGTATCCTGGTCGCCGATGACGTAATAATGCATCCTCAGACCTTGCCGAGAATCATCAGTGCGGTGATGAAGCCGAAGACGACGAGACCTTCAGCGAGCGCGATGAAGATCAGCGCCTGGCTGGCGATTTCCGGCCTCTCGCTGATGGCGCCCATGGCCGCGCTGCCGACCTTGCCGATTGCCATACCCGCGGCAAGAGCACCGATACCGAACGCGATGGCTGCGGCAAGGCAGACGACCGCGACGTTGTAGTCGACAGCCTGGGCCTGCGCGGCACCTTCGGCAAACAGAGCGCTGGTGGTCAGCATCATCAGCATGGTGGCTCCCATCACTTTCTTTCCAAACTTTCTCAAACCGGTCATAACGACCCTCCTGATCAAAAAAATGAAGTAACGACTTATCCTTTCAAGGCAACCGGCTCATAGGCAACGCCTTTGCCGGTGAAATACCTGCTGAAGAACTCATAGTAGTTGAGTCTCAGTGCCTGAATGCCTGCAGACAGTCCTTCCAGGACAATGACCAGCAGGTTTCCCAGCACGTAGATGGCGATGCCGCCCACCCCTCCGACCATGGCGGCAAGGGAACGGAAACTGGTCATCAGGCAGACGTGGGCGATACCGAGGCCGGCGACACGCATGAAACTGAGCGTGTTGGACATGTAGCCGCAAAAAATCTCCAGCGCGTCCACAAGCCAGCCCATGAAAGCGTCCATCATCACTTGGCCGCCCGATTTCCTCGTCCCGCCTTCCTTGACGGAAAGGGCGTAGCTGATAAAGCCGCGAAGGAAAATCAGCAGCATGCAGATGGCGATGGTCGGCATGATGACGGGATTCGACGGGAACGAACGGTAACCGGAAGCCGCGAAGCCGAAGCCAAGGTAGAGGCCGATACCGAACAGCAGGCCGCCGACCAAGCCGTTCTTGTCCAGCAACAGGGTCAGCCAAGCCTTCTTGCGGAACAAGTTGATCCAGTTGATGACCAAGCCGGTGTAGATGACGATGATGCCGAACTTGATCGTGATGCCCAGGATGCCGTAGACGCTGGTGACCGTCTGTCCGGCAAGCGCCTCGCCGTTGACCGCCGCGTCATAGTTGAACCAGAGCGCCGGCAGCAGGGAATAGCCGAAGTAGGAACCGAAGAGGGCCCCGCCCACCATGCTGGCCAAACCAAGATAGACAAGCAGCTGGCTGGTGTTGCGGCTGATCATGCCATCCTTCAGCTGGGGCTTGCGCTTGTAGTTCCACATGGCGTACAGGCCGTAAAGCAACAGCACGAACCCCTGGCCGACATCGGCGAACATCAAGGCGAACATGCACAGGTAGGCGACCATAACGAAGGGGGTCGGGTTGACCGAGCCGTATTCGGGTGTGCCATAGTTCTGGACAATCCTGCTGAAAGGAAGCATCGCCTTCGGAGCGGAAACCTGCACAGGGACCTCGCTGCGCGGCATGGCGTCAGCATCGGTCCACTCGATGACGCACTGTCCGTCGCTTGAGCGGTAGATCGCCTTCTGCACTTCGTCAGCCTGCTCCGCCGGCACCCAGCCGCTGAAAAGCGTCGTGTTGCGGGTGTAGGAAAAGTAGCCGCGGATCTGGTCGCAGAGCTCGTTCAGGCGCAGGTTGGTCCAGGCGCTGTCAAGGGCCGCCGCGTTGTTGGCGATGACGGCTGTCACCTGGTTCTGCACATCCCCCCGTTTCTGCACCGCCTCAGCCATGCGCTTCTTGATCGCCTGGGCGGCGTCGCTCAGCGCGGTGCGCTGCAAGTCGGCGTTGCTGGTCTCGGTCCAGCCGAACTTGTCCATCAGCGGGTTGACCTGGGCCGCGTCACGGCGGAGCGTCAGGCTGATGTACTTGTCGGGATTGCTGGAGATGGTGGTGACCACCGCCCCGAAGGCGCCAAGCTTCCCGGCAAGCTCGTCCATGCCGCCATGGGAGGGTGTGCCTACCCGCAGGTCGAGGAAGGCATACTTTTGCTCGTTGATGTAGCGTTGCATCTCCTCCAGGCCAAGCACCAGCTGGTTGCTGCTTCTCTGGGCATCCTTCAGGCTGGTCAGCTGTCCGTTGATGCCGTCCAGCAACTTGCGGTAGCCGTCCATGTCGGGCTTCTGCATATCCTGGACGTTCAGCTTGTCCGTGGAAGGAAGAGACCTTCCCCCTTGGCGCAACATCGCCTCGATGCGGTGGCGCATATCCTCAAGCGCCGCCCGGGACACCGACGAAGGACGGGAGGAAAGTTTCTCCATCTGCTTGGGGTCGAGCTTGTCGAGATGGACAAAGTCCATGACGCCCAAGGCGAGCAACGACTTGACCACCTCGTCGCTCTTCTGCTCGAGCACGACGGCGGTCAACAGCTTCATTGGTTTGGTGAACAGGGTCATCCTACAACCTCCCGAATCTTCTCCGCGGTATATCCGTAATACTTGCCGTTGAGGATTGCACGGATTTGCATGTTCTCCTTCCGGTAATAATAAAAATAGGCCAAAACGACACTGATGGTAAACGGATCCTTGCACAGCAGGGCACCGTATTCCTTCGCGCGCTCGGTGCCAAGATAGGTCTCCAGACGGAGGGTTTCCGCGGCAAGCAACTCCTCCGTATGTTTCGGGTCATGATAGCTCTCCACAATCTGCTGGACGTCACCGGCGACCTGCGGGAAGATCCGCTTGACCATCGGCATCGGGTCCCGCTCCTCAGCCTTGCTCGCGATATAGTCCCTGCACTCGCGGCTCGCGGCCAGCCGGCCCCAGGGCAGCACCACCTTTTCCAGCTCCTTGGCCTCCATATGGTAATAGCGGCCGAAGCGAATCAGACGAAGCAGGTTCTTCAGGTCGAAATCATGGAGGTACAGGTTGTCGGCAATCTCCCTGTCGGCTTTGCCGAGCAGGTCAATCGACCGCATCATCTCCGCGTACCAAGCCTTGTCCAGCGCGATTTCCAAGTCGAACAGGCCATGCTGCTGGATATCTTCCTGCGTATAGGCGCGAAGGACCGGTTCGTAGATGGTGCCCCGCACCGCCTCGACCACCCCGTTCCAGTCGGTGGCGTTGATCATGGCGGTCCAGTTGATGTCCTGGACGATTTTGTCTTTATACAGGTATGCGCTGCGATAGCGGATCGAGTGCATGCGCACCACTCCGCTGTACCACAGCCTGATGGTATTCTTCAGGTTGTCTTCCTCATCCTTGCCCAGCTGGGAAAGGATGAAGGCCGCCAGTTTGGGATCGGAAAGGCGGGCGACTTCCTGATAGGCGGCAATCTCCCCCTTCACCAGCGCGACCCCCATCTCCTGCAGGTCGCCGGTCTTGTCGTATATTTCCGCCAAAGGGGCGAAGCCGGTCTCGCGCAGACAACCGACGGCGTCCACCAACGTGGGGGCCTTCAGCATATCGGCGATCAAGGTCGATGAGCGCATGATTCCGATGCGGGCCCTCAGCTTCGCGTTCAGGAATTCGTAGCGGTCAACGGCGTTCATGCTTTCTGCTTGCCCTCAAAGAGATTGGAAGCGCAGACCTTCTTGATGATCTGGTCCGCCATGGAGTCCAGATCTGAGGAAGAAATCGTCGTCGCGGTGTCAAGGCTACTGGTGTAGTCCGCAATGGTCTGCCGGGCGTCGGCCTCCGCCTTCTCCAACTCCTTGCGGTCAGCCTCGCGCTTGGCGTTCAACGTGTCCCGGACATACTGGTTGGCCTTGCTCTGCGCGTCCATCACCATTTCCCGGCTTCTGGACTGGGCGTCCTTTTCCAATTTCTGTGCATTCTCTTCTACCGAGAGAATTTCGTCGATTACATCGTGCTGCATGTAAGGCTTCCTTCGGAACAATCCGAGTTTATCATGAAAAGATTGCAAGAGTTAGTCAAGGACGACATCCCGCCATCCCGCCACGCATAGGAAGAAAAGCGACTTACGGAGCTGCGTTCTGCACGGTCTGGAAGGTGGGTTCATGGCTCTCCTCGTCTGGCGTCGACCCGAAATCCAGCTCGTCGGCAGGCGGGAAGATGACATTCCAGAAGGTCTGCTCGTCGGAGAACTGGCTGACGCCAAGCTCCATCACATGGTCGTAGCCATCCACCTCCTCATCAAGGTAGGGTCCGTCATCATGCAGATCCTCCATCTCGATGACGCGAAGCTTCTTGTCCTCCATCGCGGGCACCTGGAAGCGGACCAGAATCCAGCTGTTCTCCCCTACCTGCAGGTCGAAGGCGTACGAGCCGGAGGCGGGCACATCGCTGAGGATGAAACGACCCACCTGGTCGGTGAACAGGTACAGGTTCGCGTCGGGAGTGAGCACAGGCCGCCCGTCCTCGCCCACCCGATACTGGTAGACCGGCGAGGAATACTGCTCGTACGGAGTGCCGTCCGCGTGATACAGGTTCGCGCTGACGGTATAGACGTCCGGAAGGTCGATATATGCCACATACGCCTGCCTGACTCGTGGCTTGAACTCGAACAGCGTGGAGGTGCCTGCACCGCCGTCCTCTCCTCCGCTGAAGATCACGACACTGTTCTGGACATAGGGGCTCAGGCTGGTGTACAGGGCCGATCCAAGATGCCTTGGCACGTTGGTCGGGCTGGAATCCATCGAGCGGGCAACGCTGACCGGAGACTTCTTCAGCATGCCACGAGGCTTGACCAGCAGGAAGACATCGTTGATCGTGCGGGCCATGCCGAAGGCGCCGTCGGCAAAGGCAATCGCCGTGGAGAGGTTGGCGCTGGTAGTCCAGCGATCATACTTGCTGAAGGCTTGCTGGCGCACGGTCAGGCTGTAGACCTTGCCGGTGTGCAGCCACGAGGTGTACATCGTGTGGTTGGCAGGGTCGTCCATCCATTTGACACCGGAGATGGAAAGGCTCAGGCTGTCAGCGGAAGACGGCCGGTAAGAAACGCCGAAACTCGATGTGGTGTCGGACGCGGTGCTGTACGAGGTCGAGGTCGATGCGGTCAACTTCGAGCTGAAAGAGTAGCTGGCGCTGACCGTGCCGGTGAAGTTGGCGTCCCACGGCTTGTCGGCGTTGTTGGAGCTGAAGGTGGCGGAAGCGCTGACGGAAAAACCCTTGAACGGAGACGCGCCGGTAGAGGCGCTGACCGACCAGGTCGGAGATCTGCATCATCAAACCCTAATTCTTTCCAAGACCGAGAAAATCCATGA
>CAJMOS010000077.1 GCA_905215015.1 uncultured bacterium
GCTCATGGCAGATACTCCTGACCTAATAAACCGTTCTTTTGCCATGTTCATTCCCCTGCCTTGGGATTTTTTTAGCTCAATGCAGATGTTTGTGGGGTGGAACGGAAACATAAGGAAGCATGGGCAGACAATGTGCGAGCCGGAGTGGCAGGCCGTGAACGAAGGGGTGCTGGACACGCCGCTGTCGAGGAACCATCGACATGACCAAGACCATGTATGGATTCAGGGACCCTCAGTACTTCTTCTCCAAGACCTATGAGAACTCCCGCAAAACCGGCTATCCCACAAAAATCTGATTTGAACCTGTATTAACACTAAGTGGATAAAAGAAAAACCAACTCATTATATTGTAATGAGTTGGCTCTTATTTCTTGGTACCGGCACCCGGAATCGAACCGGGACGGATTCATCATCCATCAGATTTTGAGTCTGACGTGGCTACCAATTACACCATGCCGGCGCATCCGTAACGAACAAAGCATAGCAAAGGGACGAAAAAAAAGCAATGTCCAACTGTGACGACTTCCGTTTCTCTTTGTTTTTGAGGTAGAATGTCTTTTCGGAGAAAATCTCAGGAGAAATCGCGATGAAACGGAAAGGTTTGTGGTTGGGTCTCATGCTGCTGGTGGCCATGGGAACTCTGATGGCTGAACCCCTGACGGTAAGGGAAACCAAAGAGTCTGCCTTGGAGCACCAGTTCACCAAGCCCGATGACATCATGCTCTGCAACCTGCCCATCGCCTATGGCGAGGAACAGTTCAAGCAACGTATCCTTGCGCGTACCGAAGGAAAGCGCGATCCAATCGGGCTTGTCCTTTCCGGCGGCTCTGCCCGCGCCATGGCCCACATCGGCGTGCTCCGTTACCTGGAAGAGCAGGGAATCGTCCCTGACTACATCGTCTCCAACTCGATGGGCTCGATTGTCGGCATGCTGTATTCGGCCGGAATGAGTCCCGACCAGATCGAGGACATGATCAAGCGCATCGATATCGGTACCACCGTCGACCTGACCCTGCCGTTGCGTGGTGGACTTCTGGAGACGGAGACCCTTTCCGCGCTCTTCTCCGGAGCCTTGGGCGCCAACCTCAAGCTGGAAGACCTGCCGATTCCCATTCTGGTCGTTACCGAAGACCTGGTGACCAAACGTCAGGTGCTTGTCTGCGAAGGCGATTTCTCGAAGGTGTTTCGCGCTTCGTTCGCCATTCCCTTTTATTTCTCTCCTGAGTCCTACAAGGGCCATTTGCTGATCGACGGAGGAGTGACCAACCTTGCCCCGATCGATGTCGCCTACCGCTATAGCGACCATGTGATCGTCTCCACCACGTTCCAATCGCTGGATACGCTGAACCTGCGCAACCCCCTGACGAACCTGAATGTCGCCATGGACATCAACAAGCGGCGCAACGGAGTCAGCCAGATGGAGGAGCACCCTGACATGATCTGGCTGCGTTGCCAGGTCGAACAGACCTCCTTCATGGATTTTGAGGCGCTTGGAGAGATCAGCAAGAAGGGCTATGAGGCGGCACAGTTGCAGAGTGAAGCGTTGAGCCAGCTTCCGCAGGGGCTGTCGGTTGACGCCCTGAAGGAATCCCGTGAGGCGCTTTCCCTTTCCATCGACAATGCCCTGGAGCAGTATTACCTTTTCAACCATGTCAGTCATCCCGAGTTCACCCAGATTGTCGGGCCGCAGTTCAACTCGTTCTTCGCTGACGAGCAAGCAACGCTGAAGAGTTCTGATTCCTTCGGCCTTGCCTACCAGTCGCGTTGGGGGGATTTCAATTTCCTGGCACACGGTGGTTTCAATTGGAGAAGCGGGACAAACGCCGACATGAGCATTTCTCCTGCGACTCTCGTCCGTCTGGATTATTTCCTGCGCCATCATCTCCGCTTCACGTTCCTGGTTGATTTTGATTGGGATTCCTATAGCTGGCTTTCCACCTTTTATTTCCGTCAGGCAATCGAGGGCCGCTGGATTTTCTTCAAGGATCAGCTTGGAGTCAAGTTGCTCGAGACGTTGGAAGTGCTTTCTGCCGATGATGTGGAAAGCTTCGATGACACGGTGTTGCTGCTTTCCCTCGGGGCGAGCGCAACGTATTCGACCAATCGTGGCGACCTGGCAGGCTTTTTCGACGCGACCAATGGCGGCATGGCCTTCCAGGTCTATGGTGATGGCTCCACAGCACGCCCGTTCCTGCAGATGGATGCGAACCTGCACCTTGACCATATCCCGCACGATTTGTTCTTCACCGCGGAAAACCGCTTGAGGTTCGCCATGGATGGTGATGGCAATGTGCCGCTATTTGTGAGTGACGGCTACCGCACAGCGGACAGCGACCTGCTGAAACAGGGTCATGACCCATCCCTGAAGGGGAAGGGTGACAATGCCCTCTACAGCGGACGTTTCACCTTTGGATGGAGACCGGCGGCTTTCAAGCCTTCAATGGCGGAATTGTTGATTCTCAAGGGGAGTTCGGTCGCAACCTATCTGGACCTGCTTGCCGTGGACGGCGATGTCTACGTCAGCTGTGGCCTGCAGCTGCAGACCGCCCCCTCGTTGCTTGGCATGAAGCAGCTCCCGATGACCACTTACGTCGGCTACGATAGTGCGGACAACGGGATTGTCTGGGGTTTCTACTTCTCCAGCGTGCTGGAATAAGTTGCTGGAAAGAAAAAGAAACAGGGCCGTCTGGCAACAACACCAGGATGGCCCTGTTTCACTTGCTTCGGGTACGAATAGCTACGAGAGCATCAAACCTGAGCCATGCGCATCCCTTTTGATGTGTAGTGTGGGAAAGGTGCGGAATCCCTGTGGTTGCCCGAAAGCGAAAGCAAGGTCGGCTCGGCATTGGCTGGTTGCATTTGCACATCCGTATTTTCGCCACGACACAGGATACTTGCGAAATCCCTTGGTGAAAGAGGAGGCTGTCCCAAGGGCTGGGACAGTCCCTGGTTCACTCCAATCCGTGGCTTTTCAGATAAGCCTCGTCACTGTCGTCCAAGCTGGTGTCCGGCAGACGGTCTGGGTCGTCAGCCGGCTTTTCTGCGACTTGGGTTTCGTCCGGCTTTGGCTCTTCCTTGATTTCCTTTATGGGACCGTCGCCAAAGGGGGTGATCCGTTCCGCTTCGGAGGGCTTCCAATCGCCAGCTGCCATTGTCGGGAGCTTGCCTGCCGCGACGCTCAATGGATCGGCGTCGATGCTCGCGGCGGCCTGTAGGCGGGTGTTCTTGTCCTGAAGCAGGGCGTGCAGCTTCTGGACATGCTCCAGCTTCATGCCGCTGGTCTGGGTGAACTTGCAGGTTTCTGCCTGCTCGAGGAGGGAAATCGCTTCTTGGATGCGTCCTTGGTGGATGCGCACCTGGGCAAGGTGGACAAAGGCTTCGGGGAAGGTGGGGTTCTTTTCCTGCAGGGAGGTATAGATTTCCTCTGCCTCTTTCCAATTTCCGGTAAGGATATCATACCAGCCGTGGTTGTCCTTCAGGCCATTGGAGTGGACTTCCGTCTCCTTGGATTCCTCGATCAACTTCTTGGCTGTCTTCAAGTCGCCTTTTTCCAGCACATAGGTGCCGTAGTTGACGTAGACGTTCTGGTTCTTGCTGCCGCTGTCGTGGACCTCTTTCATCTGGGCGATGGCGGCATCCAAGTCCCCATCGAGCCAGTAGACCATGCTTCGCATCGTCTTCGCGGTGGCCACCCAGGCTTCCTGCTGGGTTTTCGCTTTGCCCGTCGGGCGTTTCCCTGCTGCTTTGGCGATATAGGCGTCGAGGATTTCGGCTCCCTTGTGGTAGTCGCCTTTCTGGATGAAGATCGAAGCGGCTGTCATCAACGGTTGTTCCGGCAGTCCCATCTTCGTCGCTTTCTCCAGGTTCGCCCAGTGCTTTTTCTGGTCACCCTTGTTGTTGACGATACCACGCGCTGCGCGGACGTAGATGAGGCTTGCGCGTTTGAAGAGCAGAAGCAGGACGGCCAGAGCCGCGATTATCAGTGTCTTGACCAGGCCGGAGACGGGGAGAAACAGCGTCAGCGCCATGGCCAGGACCAGCACGTAAGATGCATCGACCATTATTTCTTATCCTCCTGATGGCGGGCGAGGTACTCCTCGTCGCTTTCATCCAAATCGGTGTTCGGCATCGCTTCCTGGACCCTGCGTTCCTCCTTCTGTCCGGCGATATTGGCCAGGTTGCGGGGAAGGGTGGAAAACCCGTCCATATGGTCATCGTCGCAGACGGGGTATTGCTTCCTGGATGGTTCGGCAAGCTTGCCTGCGGCGATCTCGCTGGCGTTCTCGTCCATCATGTGGGCGGTGGACAGTCTGGTTGCAGGGTCCTTCAGCGCGTCGTAGAGTTTGTCCACCATTTCTCTGGTGAAGGGGTTGACCTGGTTGAAGGGACCCTTCTTGGATTCCGCCAGGCAAAGGAGCGCTTCCTTGGCCATGCCGTAGTGGATGAAGACCTGGCTTGCGTGGATGAACTCGTTGACCACATGGACCTGTTCTTGCAACATCGGTCGATACAGCTTGTAAGCCTCTTCCCACTTGCCCTGCAGGATCAGGGTACGTCCGTAGACATCCCTGAGCCCGACGTCCTTTTTCAAATCGGCATCCGCCTCGTTCCAGAGTTCCAGTGCGGCATCGATCTTCCCCTCATCCAGGTACATCAGCATCAAATCGGCGTAGAGCGCGACGCTGCGGTAGCCTTCGCTCCGCATCTTTTCCATCATCCCGATCGCCCCCTTGGTGTCTCCCTGGCGGTAGACCACCAGCGCCTTGAGCATTTCGGCAAGGTTCTTGTGCTGGGAGTTTTCCAGCTTGCGGGTCAGGAAATGGTCGAGAATCTGGTTGCCACGTTGCATGTCGCCGAAGAGGATGTAATAGTTGGCGATGGTGATCTCTCCGTCTTCGTTGACGTGTGCCTTCAGGGCTCGCTCGAACCAGACGAACGCCTCTTTTTGCTTGCCTTTCTGGATCAGGCCGAGTCCCTTCAGATACAAGAACACCTGTCTGCGGTAATAGGTGTATCCAAGAATCAGGAGGAGCGCGACCACCAATTTGGGAACATAGGCGAGGGGCGCAAGGCAGACCGCCAGTTCGAGAATCGCGAAGATGAGGAATGGAAGATATTTTTTCATAGGTACCCTCGATTCTAGGTAATCTCCGTGGAGGTTGCAAGCGGAAGCGGATCGGACTAGCATACTGGTCATGCGCGATGATGACGAGATTTTGTTGCATGCGTGCTGCGGACCCTGCAGCACCGCCAGTATCGAGCGGCTCTTGCGGGAGGGCTGGAAGCCTACCATTGTCTACACCGACAGCAATATCGTCCCTTTGTCCGAGTTCAACAGACGATGGGACAACTTGAAGCTTGTCTGTGAGAAGTATCAGGTTCCCCTGCTTCGGGAAGAACCTGACCACCTGGCGTGGCTTCAGGCGGTGAAAGGCTTGGAGCGTGAACCCGAGGGCGGAGCGCGTTGCGAGGCTTGCTGGCGGTACAACCTGCGGCGGACGGCGGTGATGGCGCAGCAGATGGGGTTCAGGCACTTTACCACGACACTGACTGTCTCGCGCTTCAAGAACAGCAAGAAGATTTTCCTTGTGGGAGGTGAGTTTCCCCTGTTCACCCCGATTGATTTCAAGAAGCAGAATGGTTTCGCCGAGAGCTGTCGCCTGGCAAAGGAAATGCATTTGTACCGGCAACAGTACTGCGGATGTGAGTTCAGCTTGGAAAATGCCCGGAACTACCAGCTTTCCCATGGCATGGATTGTTCGAATCTGCCACAATACCCATAAAATCCACGGAGGTTCCTATGACTATCAAGGTCGTCGCGTTTGATATGGGAGGCGTCATGGTACGCTCGTTCGACACACTTCTTCCGATTTTCGCCCAGTACCACATCGGAAAGCCGGAGCAGGACCTGATGTACCGGATGCTGAACGAGATGTGCCGTGGCCTATGGAGCGAAGAAGACTTCTGGCGACTGTACACTGAAAGGACGGGAATCCGGATTTTTGTTCCCGAGGGAGGGTTGCTCCTGAAGGGATTCGAACCCAGGCTCGACCAGGACACAGTGGACCTGGTTTTCCGTTTGAAGCAGGCCGGATACCGGGTGGTCTGCGCGACCAACACGATCAGCATCCACTATGCCTGGCACATCGCCCATGACCAGTACGTCATGTTCGACAGGGTGTATGCCTCGCACTTGATGCACGAGGTAAAGCCCGAAGAGGGCTTCTATAAGGCGGTCGTTGCGGGAGAGGGGGTGCAAGCCGGAGAGGTCTTCTTCTGCGACGACAACCAGATCAACGTGGATGGCGCGCGCAAGTGCGGATTGTATGCCGAGCGCTATAGCAGTGCCGGCCAGATACAAAAAGAGCTCGAAGAAGTTGGAGTTCTACCTTGCTAAGTGGTGGTCCCTGTATTGGCTGGGACTTTCTCCTGTTATTCTGCAGAAAAGCGTACTGAAGTATAACGGTTCGAAACCAACTTGGGCTGCTATTTCCTTGATCAAGGCATCTGGATGGGCATCCATGAACTGGATAGCCAGCTTTACCTTTTTCTTGAGCACATAGTCCTTATACGATTGGCCTGAGTACGTACGGAACAATTTGCTGATATAGGGTTGGCTGGCATGAAAACGCTGGCTGATTTCTTCGAGGCTATAGTTTGCTTTGGGATCCGCCCAAAGCAGGGCGTCGATGTTCCCGAAGAGCTCCTCTTGGGCGTTCTTCCTGCCTTGCGTTTTTTCCGAGGAAATCGCATCACCGAGCAGGCTCTTCAGTTGCATAAAATATTGATGGTATGAACTACTTTTCAAAAGAATATCTTTGGCTTGGGCAAACAATGTGGTTGCATTGACGCTTTCTCTCAGGACTTCCTGCAACTTCCCGATAATGACGAAAAGTTGCACCAACAATGCGTCTATGCTGAATAAATGGGTCTCCCATTCTTGTCCGAGCATATCGAGTTGCGTGTCGAATTCTTTCCAATTTTTGCTATAGATTGCATCGAACAGTTGTTTCGGAGGTTTGGAAATAGAAAGTACCCCCAAATCGTTTAGTGCTTGTTTGGTGACATGAAGCCATCGGGATTTGCCGAGTATCGTATGGCGGTGTAGATAACGAAGGAAAAGGGCGCTTGTCTTTTCCATATCTTGGGAGGAAAACAAAGCGCTGCTTGCGACTGCAGTTGCGGGAAGCCCATTAAGAACTTCCCGTACTTTGTCTGTATGGTCCAGATCCGGGTTCTCTTTTCCAAGCAGAACGGCTGTATGGAGATGTTTGACACCGATGACATGCGCATTGGACAGGCCAAGTGCCATGATTCTGGAACTGATTGTTTGAAAATTTTCCTCATGATTTCCTGGCATGGCAATCAGTACCATACGGAAATATGCATAGGGGAAAGCTGTTGGGAACGTACTGTTTGGGGTTTGGTCCCCTTCAAGGAGCGATCTGAGCGCCTGTTCGCTTTCCTTTCTCCTTCTTTGCCTGAGCAGAGCGGATGCCTGTCCCAGCAGCTTCCTCAGCTGGCCGGGATCCAGCGGTTTGAGCAAATAGTCCATGATGTTCAGCCGGATAGCCTCCTGAGCGAACTCGAACAGCCGGTATCCGCTGATGATGATCACGAGCATCTGGTTGTCCGTCTTCCGGATTGCCTTGACTAGATCAAGGCCATTCATCCCGAGTAACTTGATATCGGTCACAAGAAGGTCGGGATGTCCGTCCTTGACGAAGGATGCCAATGCGTCTTCCGCACTTTCGAAGATACCTTGGACGTGATAGTCCGGATTCAGGGAAATGATTGATTGGATGAAATGGGCTGCAATCGGTTCATCTTCCACGATGACAGCTTCAAACATGGCTATCCTCCTTGAATTGCAGTGTGATGCGGCAAGGCTGGTCGATCTTCCATTCGAACCGGTCTTTCAATGTCAAACGGAGCCTCTGCAGGGTGTTGATGATGCCCATTCCTCCAAAATGACTGTCCCCTGTATCGATGGGGCCTGCAAGTCGTTGCTTGATTTCGTCAATACGTGCTTGCTCGAAAGGTTTGCCGTCGTTCTCAATCACGATGCACCAGCCCCAAACTTCCTGACGACATGTGATGGTGATGTGGACGTTCCTATGGGTCAGGTCAAAGGCATGCTCGAAGATGTTTTCGACGAATGGCTGGATGGTGAGTCTTGGCACAAGGTTCTGTTCCAGTTGCTGGTCGTGGACAACGGTGAATTCGACATGCTCCCCATAGCGGAGTTTCATCAATTGCAGGAAAGCCTCGACGCTGGAGAGTTCCTCGATAAGTGGACTAAGTCCATCCGCACCGCCAGAACTATAACGAAAGATGCTGGAAAGTTTTTGGCAAGCATCGCTGACTTCTTGTCCACGTCCTTCGATACCCATGATGGATATGACATTCAGCGTGTTGTAGATGAAATGGGGATTAATCTGTGCCTGCAAGGTCCTGAGTTGTTCTTCCGCCTGCATTTGGTGAAATTTGATTTGCTGATGCATCATTTCGTCGAGACGTTCCTGCATGTTGCGGAAACTTTCGTCCAAGTTCGCTACTTCTTGGTATGCACCCTCGATGGGATTTTCCTGGTTTTTCAAGGTGTCTAAGGTAAGACTCCCGATGTGTTTATCTAACAGAACGAGAGGATGGGCAATTTTCTGGCTGAAAAGGATGATGGTGGCAAGGAGGACAGTGACAAGAATGAGAGAAAACAACAACCAGGAGAAGATGATTGGCCCAACTTCTTTAGCGATGCTTTCGTTGGGAAGCGCCAGCACCAATGTCACGCCATATTCTTTTACATATTTGCGTTGGGAAATGATTTTGCGGTCAAGTTTGGCCGGAAACAAGGGTGACCGGGAAAGCACACTTCCGTCGTCTAGGGTTGTTTTGTAAGAAAGGCCGGTCAGGCCGCCGGCAAAGCTGAGTGGAAAGTCGGGAGTAAGGCAGATGACCGCCATATACCCTACGGTTGTCATCGGCAACCGTATGCTTCTCACAACAGCGAAAGTATCGATTCCCTTCCAAAGAAAATCTCCCTGTCTGACGGGAAGGATGACAATGCCCCCTTTGGCTTCCTCTACTTTCCGTAGGTATTTCCAATCAAGTATTTCATTTTTGTCGTGGGTAGAGTGGATATAGGAACTTTCCGTAGAGCTGAGATTGTTGTCGATGACAAGGCCGTTTTCATTGAACCAGACAATCTGATATTGCATGGACAGAAATATGTAGGAACGAAGCGCGGCGAGCAGTTCGATGTAGCTGGATTGGAGTTCGACAGGAGTCTTGTCCAACAGGGTCAAGTTGCGGGAATTGGTCAGAAACTGTGGCTGGGCAATGAGGTTTGCCGAAAGGAAATTCATCGTCTCGATCCTGTCCTTCAGATTACCAGCAGCGTCATTGGTGATGATTCCAAGGTGCGCTTTGCTTTCCTCAAGGCCACGACGCACCTGTTGGTGCACGAGTAGCGAGCAGAGAAGGAGCAGAGGGATGATTGCGACAAGGGCATAGGTCTGGATCAATACTGAGCTGAACGGTCTCTGCCTGTTGGTTTTGTTGTTTCCCATATGCATGAGAATATACCATGGGCATGAATGGTTTTGTGGTTTTGATTTTGGTTTTTGGAATTTCGATATGTTCGTTTTGACTTTTCTATGGTCAACCAGAGAATCGATGATAGTCTGTTTGCAGATTCCAAAAGGAGGGGTCCTATGAAAAAATTGTTATCCGTGTTGGCATTGTTGTCGGTCTGTATGGCTTCGGCATTCGCCCAAGGTTCCAAGGAGCCGGCTTCCCCTGCAGCCACATCGGACGCCACAAAAAAGGAACGACGCTTGACACTGATGATCAACGATGGCGCCGGAATCATGGAAGGAATCCAGGCAGAAATTGATGCATTCGAAAGAAAGAGTGGAATTACCTGTGATGTGGAGGTTGTCCCGTCAGGAGACTCCGGAGACCAGTTCACCAAAGTGCGGCTTGCCACTGGTGGCATGGCTGATTTGTTTTTGGTGCTTCCTGGAAGCAAGATGTTGGAGCTGAATCCTCCAGAGAACATGATGGATCTTACCGACAGACCATTCATTTCCAATGTTAATTCCGCATTTGTGGATGCAGCGACGTTTGGCGGCAAGGTGTATGGTGTCCCGGCTGTTCCCTGTTCGAGTGCGGGAGGTGTCTTCTACAACAAGAAAATTTACAAACAGCTTGGCCTTGAGATTCCGACCACGTGGAATGCGTTCATGGCAAACTGTGAAAAGATCAAGGCTGCGGGCATATATCCTGTCAGCAACCCAAATGCAAAGACAAGTGGCAAACAGTTGACCTTCCTGATCAACTATTTCTATGTCAATGCAAGTGATCCTGACTTTCCGGTCAAGTATGCCGCCCACCAGGCCGACTTGCATGATAACCCGAACTTCTTGAAGGGTTTGAAGAAGATGTACGAATTCAAGGCCAGGGGTTTCCTGGACCCTGATTCCGAAGTCAATGTGCATGACGATGCCGCCCGTGCTTTGGAGGAAGGAAAGGCGGCCCATACCGTCCACTACACCGATTTTGTGAAATATCTTGCCAATGTGGTTCCTGAGGCTATCGGTGATATCGGTTTCTTCCCTCTTCCTGATGATAATCCGGATGTTCGTGGTGTCACGATGTGGCTCCCGATTGCTTTCGTTGTCAACAAGAACGCGAAGAACGTTGCCGAGGCAATGGAATTCCTGAGTTTCATCACCACGCCGGAGGCTGTTGAGGCCTATGGCTCCGCATCCCAATTCACCGGCCCGCTCATCATCAAAGGTGCATCGTTGCCGGGCACCATACCTGAAGTCCTGAAAGAGGCGCAGGAATGGACGGTAAAGAGTTCCGCGCCGGCAATGGAGTTCCGTTGCGCCATCAAAGGCTCCAACCAGGCGACCGTCTGTGGCATGGTTGCCGCTGGTACTATGACTCCGGAAGATGGTCTTGCGGAAATCGAGAAAGATAACGCAATTGATGCCCGCGACAAAGGCCTTTGGAAGTAATTGTTCCTTTTGGAGGCATGCCTTTGTGGTATGCCTCCTTGTATTCTCTTGATGGAGTATTGCATGAAAACCAGAAAGACTATCCTGCAATCATATTATTCCTACTGGTTTGCAGTGCCTGGCCTGATCATTTACCTGCTGATCTTTGTGCTGCCGACCTTTTCTTCGTTTTATTTCGCTTTGACCCGTTGGGACATGCTGTCCAGTACGTTCATTGGGCTCCAGAATTTCAAAACCTTCTTTTCTCAGACAAATACCAAGGCGTCACTTGCAAATACATTCATCTATGCCTTTTCCACGAGTCTTTCCAAAGTTGTCTTTGGCTTGTTCATCGCCCTTGGGCTCGTCAAGAAAAGCAAAACGCATAGCTATCTTGAAAGTTTGATTTTCTTTCCGACGCTTCTGGGCTATGTCGTGGTCGGTATCACATTCAGCAAGCTGATGCACCCCTCTCGTGGCTTGATCAACATGATGCTTGGCGCGATTGGCCTGCCGAAGCTGCGCTGGCTGGCCGATCCTGCGATTGCCATGCCGGCTGTCATATTGGTTGATTTCTGGCAGGGTATCGGCATTACCACGGTCATTTATATTGCAGGTTTGAATTCCATCCCGCAGACCTATTACGAGGCGGCTGTCATCGATGGTTGCAATGCTGTCCAGCGGTTCCGCCATGTGACGTTGCCCCTTTTGGTACCTGCAATCAATTCGGTCCTGACTCTTTCCCTTATTGGGGGGCTCAAGCACTATGAGCTGATTTGGACGATGACGGAAGGAGGACCGGGGTATGCCACCGAGGTGCTCGGCACGGTCATCTACAAGTTGTTTGCCGCAGGCAATTATGGCCTCTCGACTGCAGGGTATGTGCTGATGTTCATTCTGACAGCCGCATTGGTGTTCCCGCTCAATACGTGGGTGGGAAGGAAGGAGGTTGGCTTATGATGGTGGAAAAGAAATCCATTGGAAAAAGAATCGGGCTTGTCGCTGCAGTCGTTTGTACCTTTTTTACCCATTGGGTGGTTTTCTGGTTTATCTGGGTGAATTCTGGCAAGACAAAGAGCGAGGCGGCGCAACTCTCGGCAAAACTTCCTGCAACGCCTCATTTCCTGGAAAATTACAAGTACATTTTGGATTATCGGCACAATGTCTTTATCCGGTCGCTTTTCAACAGCCTGAAGTTGACAATATTTTCCATTTCAATCTTGATTCTTGTCTCCAGCATGGCTGCGTTTGTTCTACAGCGTCGTCCTGGCAGGATTTCCAAAGCAAGTCATAAGTTGATTATTGCTGGTTTGATTGTGCCACTTTCGGTCATTCCCACATTCTGGGTACTTCACCTCATCGGTGTGGACGGAACATTGCCAGGGCTCGTGCTGGTGGAAATTGCCACCATGTTCGCTTTTTCGACGATGGTGTTCAAGGATTTCATCGCCACGATTCCTTCGGATATCGACAATGCGGCAATCATCGATGGAGCGAACCTGCCTCAATTGTTTTTCCGGATTGTCTTTCCTCTTTTGAAGCCGGTTACCACGACAATCATCATTTTGAAGTCAGTGGAAGTGTATAATGATTTTTATAATCCGCTCTATTTTATGAGTGGAGCAAACAACACGACGGTGCAGTTGTGCGTCTACCTGTTCCAGTCGTCGTTCAACTCGAACTATGAGCATCTGTTCGCCGTAGTGTGCATGACGATTGTGCCTCCACTGGTGATGTTTTTGTTCCTCAACAAACAAATCATTGGTGGCATGACGGTCGGTTCGGTGAAGGGATAAGGAGGCTGATATGGATTTTTACCACAAGGACAAGCCGTTTACCGACGAGCTGTTCAAGAACCCGCCCAAGGAATTCCGGGGTACGCCGTTTTGGGCCTGGAATTGCAAGATAGATCCCAAAGTGATTCCCGAACAGATCGGGGTCTTCAAGGAAATGGGTTTCGGAGGCTTCCATATCCATTCGAGGATAGGCCTGGATACCGAATATCTTGGGAAGGAGTTCCTTGACGATGTCCAGCTGAGCCTTGATGAAGGCAGGAAACGGGACATGCTGACCTACCTCTATGATGAGGACAAGTGGCCGAGCGGGTACGGTGCGGGCAGGGTTACCTGCCATCCCGAATGGCGGACGCACTTTCTGCTGTTCTCCAGCCACCCATATGCACAAGGCTATTATCGCCCGGAAAGGGACAGCGATGGAACGGTGGGCCGCAATGGCAAGATCCAATTGGCAGCCAGCTATCGGATCGAGCAGGATGCAAAAGGCCGGATGCTCCGCTATGAGCGCCTTCCTGCTTCCCAGCCAGCCGGATCCACGCATGTCTGGTATCTCTACGAGGGGGTGGTCAATCCTCTTCCTTGGTTCAACAACCAAGGCTATGTGGACGTGCTGAGCAAGGAGGCGATTACCGCCTTTACCAAGGTGACCCATGACGTATATGCCAAGCGCTTCCAGGCAGAATTCGGCAAGGACATTCCCTCGATCTTTACCGACGAGCCCCAGTTCTACAAGATCTCCAACTTGTCCGGCTCGATGGAAGGCGATGCCGCTATTCCCTATACGCCGGCCCTGCCTGACGCCTTCCGGAAGGAAAACGGAAAGGATTTGTTTGATGTGATTCCCGAGTTCTTCCTGGAGGTCCAAGGGGAGAGTACGGTCCGCTACCAGCTCATGAAGGTCATTTCCCGTTTGTTCAGCGAGAGCTACGCGGGAACGTTGGGAGCCTGGTGCGACCAGCACGGAATCCTGCTGACGGGACATTTGATGAAGGAGCCGACTCTTGACTCGCAGAGTCGCTCCGTGGGGGAGACGATGGCCAGCTACCGCTATTTTGGCATCCCCGGCATCGACATGCTGGCCAACCGTTACGAATACGCGACCGCCAAACAGGTGGAGAGTGCGGTGCATCAATGGGACAAGCCAGGCGCCTTGTCCGAGTTGTACGGGGTGACCAACTGGGATTTCGATTTCCGTGGCCACCTCAGCCAAGGCAACTGGCAGGCCGCCTTGGGAATCACCACCCGGGTACCCCATCTGTCGTGGATGAGCATGGGGGGAGAGGCAAAGCGGGATTATCCTGCCGCCATCGACGCACACAGCCCTTGGTATCGTGAGTACAGGCAGGTTGAGGACCATTTTGCCCGGGTGAACACCGCCATGACCCGGGGGCGTGCGGTGGAGACCATCGCCCTGGTCCACCCGGTGGAAAGCTATTGGCAGCAGTTGGGACCGGATGACCTGACCGGAGCAAGCCGGAAACGGCTGGAAGCGCAGTTCAAGGAGGTGACCGAGGGGTTGCTGTTCCATTCCCTTGACTTCGACTACCTCTGCGAGTCGACGCTGCCCGAGCTTTACCGGGAAAGCTCCGACGACAAGCTGCATGTGGGTTCCATGGCCTACCAGGTCGTGGTGGTGCCGCCGATGAGCACCATCAGGAACACCACCCTCCAGGTTTTGCTCGCATTTGCCGGACGGGGAGGGAAGGTGCTCTTCCTTGGGGAGAAACCGAGCTCGATTGACGGCAGGAAAGCGCGGTTGCCCGAGGAACTCGTCTCCCATTCCGAGTCGATTCCCTTCAGCATAGACTCCCTGGTATCCGCATTGGCGCCCTACCGTACCGTCGCTATCGAACAAGTGCGCGACGGCAGCCAGATGCCACGGATGCTCTATCAGCTCCGGGAAGAGGAAAACGGCGAGCGCTGGCTCTTTGTCTGCCATGCAAAGGAACTGCCCCCCGACGAGGTCCAGTCCCGCCCCGAAGATCCCCATTTGGAACGCATGTTGATAAAAGTCCGGGGACGATATGCT
>CAJMOS010000078.1 GCA_905215015.1 uncultured bacterium
ATCATCGGATGCACCGTATCCCCGGTGGACTGCATGACCCGTTCCAGCGTGACATCGATGAAGATGCCCCCGCTCGCCACAAGGCACCAGCGGGTATAGACGGTTCCCATCTCCACCAGTTCTGCATCATCGGTGAAGAGCCTGAAGAAGGGGCGGGAGACGAACAGGCCGATCACGATGAAAGCTGCCCATCCGAACAAAGCCAACGTGATTCCTTGGCTTGCCGCCTGCTCTGCGCCGTTCCGGTTCCTGGCCCCGAGATTGCGGGCGATCAGGCTGCCGACGCCGATGGAGGTTCCCACGGCGACCGAGCTCATCAGGTTCTGCAGGGGAAACGCAAGGCTGACCGCCGCAAGCGCCGTCTCGCTGTACATGGAGACGAACACCGAGTCGACGATGTTGTAGAGCGCGAGCACCAGCATGCTGATCATGACCGGCAAGGACATGGATACGACAAGGCGGGGAACAGGGAGGACTCCCATCCGGTTTTCTGCATGTTCCATAGGTGGCTATCATAGATGAGACGGCATGATTGGTAAACAGGTGGACATGCGAAAGCCCGACACATTACAATACACCCGCTTGGGTAGGAGAAATACGCTCATGATCGTGTGTAAGTTCGGGGGAAGCTCGGTTGCGACCGCCAGCCAAATCAAGAAGGTCAAGGCCATCATCGATGCCAACGTGGAGCGCAACGTGGTTGTGGTGTCCGCGCCTGGCAAGCGTTTCAAGGACGATACCAAAGTCACCGACCTGCTCTATCAGTGCAATGACGCGGTGCGCTCTGGCGCGTCCTGCCGTCCGGTTTTCAGCAAGATCGAGGAGCGGTACCATGACATCATCGCAGGACTGAAGATCCAGGGCCGCTGGCTGCAGCCGATCCTGGATGACGTCAGGCTGCACATCGATGCCGGTAGCGGCCCGAACTACGCCGCCAGCCGTGGCGAGTACCTCAACGCCCGGATCATCGCCAAATACTTCGGATTCGAGTTCCTCGATACCGAGAGCCTGGTCATCCTGAAGGCTGACGGCTCGATCGACTCCCGTACCTACGACAACATCAGGCGTGCCTACAAACCTGGCAGGAAGTACGTGGTGCCCGGTTTCTACGGATCCAATATCGAGGGGAAGATCCTGACCTTCGCCCGTGGCGGCAGCGATATCACCGGCTCGATTTTCGCCCAGGCCCTGAACGCCACGGTCTACGAGAACTGGACGGACGTCAGCGGAGTCTACGGGGCGAATCCGGCCATTGTGGAAGACGTGAAACCTGTGGCCGAGATGACCTACGGCGAGGTTCGCGAGCTCTCTGGCGTCGGCGCGGGGGTTTTCCAGGAGGAGGCGATCGCCCCTATCTATGGTACCCGGATTCCCATCAACATCAAGAATACCAACAGGCCGGAGGATGCCGGTACGATGATTGTTCCCAGCAGGGAAGGCGACAACCTGGTCGGCTTGTCCGCCAAGAAGGGCTACAACCGCATCACGGTCCGCAAGCTGATGCTGTTCAAGCAACGCGGCATCCGCCATGCGCTTTTGACCATGATGGTGGTCTTCGGCGTGCGTCCCGCCTTCAGCTGTTACGGCATCGACTCGATCGTCTGGTACTTTGATGCCTCGCTTGCCAGCGACAGCGTCCTGAAGATGATGTGCCAGCGCCTGAAAAGCGAGTTCGATTTGCAGGAGGCCTTCGTGGAAAAGGGCTTCTCCATCATCGGTGTGGTCGGCCAAGGGCTTCCCAACCATCCGGAAATCGTCTCCAAGTGCGCGACCTGCCTGCAGGAGAACCATATCAGGACCGTGTTCATCAACTACGGCGCCTCCGACCTCAGCATGCTGGTTGGCGTTCCTGAGGGGACCGAGGTGGAGGCCCAGAAAGTGCTTGCCAAGGCGCTTGGATTCTGAATCCCATGCTAGCGATGGGCCTGGTGGGGACTAGGCCCAAAGCGTCTTCATATTCGACACCTTTGCCATATATCCGTGACAGTAATGCACCCCATCCACATAAACTGTGAGTATCTTGGAAGAAGGGACGAGGCAAGGCTGATCATTCCATCTCCGACTTCGCTGAAGCCATCCGAGTGAACACCGCCCCATCTCTTGAGGGTATCGTATGGATACTGCGAAGATGAAGGAACTCCTGAATGACCAGAAGGTCGTGAAGATTTTGATGGCTCGCCGCGGTCAGACGAAGGGAATCCAGAAATTGTTCCGCTCCCATGGCTTGGAAGTGACGATGATCGAGGCCGAGACAATCGACAAGACCATCGAGAAGGATTTGCCGGAAGGGGCTGATGAGAGCGCATTCGCCAAAGCCGCCCAGAAGGCGATTCCCGAGCTGGAGAAACAGTTCAAGATCGCTTGACCAAGGGTTTCCCTGGTGTCTGGCCTTCCCGAAAGGGAAGGTTTTTTTGTCCATGCAAGAACCGATGGCCAGGCGGAAATAAAGAAACACCAGGCTGTCTCACGCAACCAGCCTGGTGCCGTAACCCAATCAATCCTGAGTCGGGATGAATCAGTCTTCTTTCTTCTGGCCGACGGCGGAAGGAGCCATCAAAGGCACCTTGCTGCCGAGCACCAGCTCGGTATCCGGGTCGAAGAACTTGGCTTTGGCCATGTCGGGGATCAGAGCGATGCGGACGCCGCTTGTGACGGTGTGCTTCGGATCGATCTTACCGATGACCTGGCCGTTCTTGGTGGCCACGTAGACGTGGGTCTCGGAACCAAGGGGCTCCACCACAGTGGTGTGGCCGTTGATGGTCAAGCCTTCCTGTGCTTCCTTGCTGAACTCGACGTCCTCGGGGCGAATACCGAAGATGACTTCCTTGCCAACGTAGGGCTTCAGGAACTTTGCCTGCTCAGGCAGCACCTTGAGGTCGAACGGCTTGAACTGCTTGGTCTCTTCCTTCTCGTTCTCGGGAGCGACCTCGACGACGTAGATGTCGTCGCCTCTTGCCTCGACCTTGGTCTCCAGGAAGTTCATCGGAGGCGAACCGATGAAACCGGCAACGAACTTGTTCTGCGGCTCGTTGTACAGCTCGAGCGGCTTTCCGATCTGCTGGATGACGCCGAACTTCATGACAACGATCTTGTCCGCCATCGTCAGAGCCTCGACCTGGTCGTGGGTGACGTAGATCATCGTTGCCTGCAGCCTGTGGTGCAGTGCGGAAATCTCGGCTCTCATCTGGACACGAAGCTTGGCGTCCAGGTTGGAGAGCGGCTCGTCGAAGAGGAAGACCTTCGGCTGGCGCACGATGGCTCTTCCGACTGCGACACGCTGTCTCTGGCCACCGGAAAGGGCCTTCGGCTTTCTGTCGAGGAGCTCGGTGATCTCGAGGATGTCTGCCGCAGCGCGCACACGGCGGTCGATCTCTTCTTTCGCGAACTTGCGGATCTTGAGACCGAATGCCATGTTGTCATAGACAGTCATGTGGGGGTACAGAGCATAGTTCTGGAATACCATCGCGATGTCTCTGTCCTTCGGGGGAACGTCATTGACAAGCTTGCCGTCAATGAGAAGCTCGCCGCTCGTGATGTCTTCAAGACCGGCGATCATACGAAGCGTGGTGGACTTACCGCAGCCGGAAGGGCCGACAAGGACGACAAACTCCTTGTCCTCAATGTCGATGTTGACATTGTCGACGGCTTTTACTCCACCATCGTACACCTTACAGATGTTCTTAAGTTGTACAGTGGCCATACTGCCTCCATGATTATGTTATGCATCCATCGTAGCGCTCGCAAAAAGCGGTTGTCAAACACTTTTTTTGCGGCAATGATCCTTTTGCAAGCAGAGAAACGCCAAAACCCACACGTTTTCCCGAAAAGGCCGGCCAAGGCCCGCGGGAAATCAGGAATCACGCGATGAAAGGGTCGTAGCCCTTCCGCTCGATCCCTTCGACCCAGGCGCGTGCGGCCGCCTTGGCCTTCTCCAGGTCGTGGAACTGCCAGTTGCCGCAGGTCCTGCGGGTGGCTCCGGGAATCGGCTGGTCCCAGGAGGCAAGCCGCTTGAGGATGGCCTCCATCTTCGCGGCGACCCCCATCGTGGAATGTTCTCCCAGCAACGTCAGGTAGAAGCCGGTCTTGCACCCCATCGGGGAGAAGTCGACCACCTCGCCCGGCCAATAGTCGCGGGAGAGTTCGGCGACGATATGCTCGATGGTGTGCATTGCGGCCGAGTCGAGATACGCGACATTGGGCTGGGTGAAGCGGATGTCGAATTTGGTGACCAGGTCCCCGTGCGGGGTCTCGATCCGGTCGCAGAGCCTGACGTAAGGGGCTCTGACCTTGTCGTGGTCAAGATTGAAGCTGGGTACTTTGTCCATTGGTCCTCCCGATGATGGCGATGGCCCCTTGGGTCAGGATTGCCGACCGCCGTGCCATCACCGTCTCATTGAAATCATATTCCTTCCGGCTGCCCGACTCGTCGGCGGTGTCGGAAAGACAACGCACGATGGCGAAGGGAATGCCGTTGACCACGCAGGCCTGCGCGATTGCGGCTCCTTCCATCTCCACGCAGAGCGGATGGAAGACATCCCTGATCGCCTGTTTCCTCGCCTTGTCGCTGATGAACTGGTCGCCGCTGGCTATCCTGCCGGCCAGCATCTGCCCGCCCCACGCGCCACCATGCTCGCGGTAGCTTTCCTGGATGGCTTCCACCAGCTTTCCGTCGGCCTGGTAGCCGTCTTTCCCCATCCCCGGCACCTGCCCCGGCTGGTAGCCGAAATAGGTGGCGTCCACGTCATGCTGGACCGCGTCGGTGGAAACGACGAAGTCGCCGACATGCAGGCGCGCATCGACCGCTCCGGCGATGCCGGTGTTGATGATGGCGTCAACCTGGAAACGGTCGGCCAACTGCTGGACGCACAGGGCGGCGTTGACCTTGCCGACTCCGCTCTGGACGATGACGGCCTCAACGCCCGCAAGGAGACCCGTGTGGAAGGTGAGTCCGTAGAGCGACTGGCTTTTCTCCCGTCGCAGGGCGGAGACCAAGTCGTTCACCTCGACGGACATGGCCCCGATGATTCCGATTTTCATGCCTGCAAGGATACCATCCTTCCGCCTCCTTTGCATAGGAGCCGGACCGGTTGCCCCATGGTCCGCGAGGGAGATCAGAACTTGCAGGCGATGCCGATGATGGCGGCCGCGGCGATGGAGAAGATTGGATGCAGCTTCAGCTTCCGGTTCACGAGGAATATGCCTGCACCGAGGAGGATCTGCTTCCACAGCAGCAAATCGCCGATGTGGCGGGTGGCCTGGAAGGCGGGGATGTCGAGGACCGCCGTCTTGGCCACGTTGATGCCGGCCACCGTGATCAGCGCGATGGAGGCGGGCCTCAGCCCGTAGAAGGCGTTCTTGACCAGCTTGCTGTCCCGGAATTTTTCCAGGAAATGGGCGATAATGATGATGATGACGACCGAGGGGAAGACCAAGGCCAGCGTCGCCCAGACACCTCCGTGGATTCCTGCGGTGATGTAGCCGGCATAGGTCGACATGTTGATGCCGAGCGCTCCCGGGGTGGACTCGCTGATGGCGATCATGTCGGCGATGTCGGCGTGGCTGAACCAGCTGGTCTTGTCCGAGATTTCGTAGAGGAAGGGAAGGGTGGCGAGTCCGCCGCCGACGGAAAAGAGCCCCGCCTTGAGGAACTCCCAGGCCAGGGCGGCAAGCAGGAGGACCTGGTTCATTTGGACACCTCCTTGCTCTCTTTTCCGAGGACGATCCCGAAGAAGCCGGCCAGCAGGACCAGCACGGCGGTCGGGATGGAGACGGGAAGCTGCTTGCTGAAAAGGGCAAGCAGGAAGATGGCAAGGTAGAGCAGGAAGCTCTTCAGGTCGACCACCGATTTCTTCCACAACCGCATGACCGCCTGGACGATCAGGACGCAGACGCAGACCCGGATGCCGGCGAAGGCATGCTTGACCACCTCCAGGTCGGCGAAGTTGCGGAGGAACATGGCGATCGCCAGGATCACGACGATCGGGACGAAGACGAAGCCGAGGGTGGCGGCGATCGCCCCGGGAATGCCCTTTCGCTTGTAGCCGACAAAGGTCGAGACGTTGATGGCGATGATGCCGGGGGTGCACTGGCCGATGGCGAAGTAATCCATCAGCTCCTCGGTGGTGACCCAGTGCCGGTTCTTCTCCAGGTCCTGTTGCAAAAGCGGCAGCATGGCATAGCCGCCCCCGAAATTCACCGCCCCTATCCTTGCGAATACGGCGAAAAGTTCAAAAAGTTCTCGCATTGCGCGTTCCTTGTCATTGATGTCGCACGGAGTATAGCACAGGGGACTTGTATATGTATAATATTATAATAAGATAGTGTCTATACTTTAAAAGTATGGAGGTGCCCATGGAGTTGCGCCAGGTCAGATATTTTCTCACGGTGGTGGATGCCGGCTCCATCAGTGAAGGCGCGAGAAGGCTCCATATATCCCAACCGCCGCTTTCCCTGGCAATGCGGCAATTGGAGGAGGAACTGGGAGCACGGCTGTTCGTCCGCGGGCATAGCCACCTGACCCTGACCGAGGCGGGAAGGGCCTTCTACCAGAAAGGCCAGAACCTGGTGGAACTTGCCTCGCAGACCACCAGGGAGATCCGGGAGATGAGGAGGGAGCGGACCCTGCACCTGGGGGTGACCCCGACGACCGTGCCGTTGGTCATGCCGGCGCTTCAGGCAATCCGGAACCAGGACCCGTCCGTCCGTATCGACCTGCACGACGGGTCCACGTACCAGTTGCTGGATTTGATGGCTCGCCGCCTGGTCGACGCGGCTGTCATCCGCACCCCCTGCAGCGCAGGCAGCCTGCACCAGCTTTCCATCGCACGGGATACCATGCTTCTCCTTTCCCCCGTCGGGCTCGAGGAGCTTTCCTCGCTTCCCCTGATCCTCTATCGGCGCTACCGGGACTTCATCCTCGACGCCTTCAGCCATCGCGCCCTGGAACCCAAACTGGTGGGAGAGTGCGACGATGCAAGGACGGCAATCAGCATGGTCCGCGCTTCCTTAGGCTATGCGGTCATCCCTTCCACCATGGGCGGTGCCGCGGCGGGGACCGTGACGCGTCCGATCGAGGCTCCGGAATTGACCACCGAAATCCTGTTTGTCTGGGACCGGGACCTGCCGTTGGTTCAGGAAATGAAAGGGCGACTGCTTGCCATGGCCGGTGCGGAAGAGCAATAAGATAGGGATAAGGTCAAACATGATCAATTGACCGGAGTCACAGGGGCAATACAATAAAGTACTGAGGGTACGATGAACAGAAACGTCGAGGCTTTTCTCGAGCAAATGGAGAGCAACGCTATCGTCAGGGACCGGTTCTACTCCTGTAAGGATTGGACTGAGGCCTATGCGTACGCGCTGACCTTGCAACAGGGCTTCTCCCTGATGGACCTGATGCGGGGCTTCTGCCAGTGCAACCAGATGGCGGGAGAATCCCGTTCCACCCCAGGCGGAACGGAAGACGCCAATCGGTAATGACAAAACACCCCTTGCCGCCGGGCAAGGGGATGTTTTTTGCAATGCACGGGAACCGTTTCAGAGCGCGTAGGTCGCGCCGAGCGCCATCTGGAAAACGGTCTTGTCGAGCTCGAAGGTCATGCCGCTGGTGGTGTAGTCCACATCCTTGTACATGGTGTACATGGCGCCATAGGTGATGGTCAGCTGCTTCAGGGCCTGGTATTCGACGCCGGCCGCGAACGAGAGGCTGTCCAGCACCGGGCTGAAGACGTTGTTCACGTCGTCCTTGCTGCCTTGCTTGGAGTACAGCGTTCCCGTGCTCAGGAGAACCTTCGGAGAAAGTTGCCAGTCGGCGCCGCAGGCGATTTCCCAGCTGTCGTCCCAGTCGATGTTCTCGTTGGGGCTGAAGGCGGAGCTGACGTCGGCATGGCTGTTGAAATAGTAGTTGAAGCTGGTGGAGAGGTACAGGTTGTCCAGCAGCTGGTAGCCGACGCCCGTGTTGATCTCGGACGGCAGGTCGTTGTCGAACTTGTCGCCCTCCTGGATTCCGAGCATGGTGGAGAGCGCACTGCCTTTCAATTCCGTGAACTCCATCCGCATCTTCGTGATGGTCTTGTACTGCAGGGTGAGGTCGAGCCGGCTGATCGGCTTGTAGTGCACGCCGAAGATGCCGCCGACACCCCATCCGAACGCATCGTAACTTGCATCGCTGCGGCCGTTGATGGCGCTTGTCCAGTAGGAGTTGTCCGAAGAGAGCGTCATGTTCTGGGTAGCCTCGAGGAAGCGGATGCCCGCCGCGACGGAAAGGGTGTCGTTCCAGTTGTAGGCAAGGCCGATGGTCTCGCCGTAGGTCACGCTGGTGATTTCCAGTTCGTGGCTGTCTGCAGCAATTGCCCGAAGCGCGGCTGCGGCGGCGCTACTTCCCGCCGCCTCATACCTCTGCGCGGCACCGAGGAACAAAGCCTTGATCATGCCGGAGCCTTTCTTGTAGTCCAGGGAACCGCCACCGGCGGCAACGTGGAACGAGGCGGAGACAGCGAAATCGCCGAAGCGGTAGACCATGTCCACGTTCGGGTAGAGGATGACAGGCTTCTCGTCCTTGAAGGTCGAGCTGCCGACGACCGTCTCGGTCGTCGCGTCCGCGGCCTCATGGGTGTATGTCTTGAACACGAACTGGTTGCCGACCTCGGCGGAGAATTTTTGCTTCAGGAAGCCGGTTCCGGCCAGGTTGTAGAGCGCGGCCTCCGGACGGGAATCCTCGGTGTTCCGGCTCGGATTGCGCAGATATCCGGTGCTCAGGTTGGACTTGGTGTCGATGCTGCCCGCAAAAAGGGTGGCGGCTCCCAGCACCAGGACGGCACTTGCGGCGGCAAACTTCGTACGTTTAGTCATAACAAATCTCCATAATTTGTAAATGTGTCAGGATAACAACCACATCATATCGTGTCGAAACAAGTTTGCCAACTAGACATAATTACAATTTTTGTCAGATTGTGCGCATAAAGTATATGCAATATTCTAAATATACTACCGAAAAAAGACTGATATATGGAGATATGTATGAAATCACATGCGTGATTCCGGGTTTTCAGGATGGGTGTTGGCCCGAGCTTCTATCTCGCGCTCCTTGGCGCGGAGAAGTTCCTCGAAGCCTCTGAGCGGGGAGAAGGGGATGAATTGTTTGGCCCGCTCCTTCCGGTCCATGCGGGGAGCCTGCTCCCAGAACCGTTCATTCGTCACCACTGCAGTGTCCTCCTATCTGGAGATTCCGCTCTCGTGTGGTCGCTCCCTGTTCCAGATCCATGCACTTGAGGATCGCATTGTTCCCAAAGCGTTGTTTGATGGCGAGCGAGGCGAGCTGGAGCCTGCGGTCCTTTTCCTCCTGCCGCGGATCGGAAAACAAATCCGTCTGGCTGTTCGTCTCGTCTACCACGTTACCGAAAATGATGCCGATATGGCGGATGGACATACCGTCCGAGGTGATGCGTCCATAGAGCCTGTCCGCCGCCTCGGTAAGCAACCGGTTCGAATTGGTGCGGGAGGAAAGATGCTCGCTTCCGCTGATGGTCGCGAAGGAGTGGTTCCCGAGGGAAAGATAAATGGCTACCGTCTCGGTCACCAAATGCTTTTCCACCAAGGAAAGGGAAAGGGTGTCGGCCATCTCCTTTACCAGCAGCAGCGCCTCGGCCCGGGAGTAGTCTCGGGAAAGGACTTGCGCGGTGGAGAAGGAGTGGGTCCTGGACTGGTAGGAATGGATGTCTCCGATCGTGCAGCCTTCCCGGCCCCATGCGTGGTCGAAGAGCAGTTCGGCATCCACGCCGAATGCTTCCTTCAGCCGTTTCTGGTCGCAGAGCGCGACCTGACGCATGGTCCTGATCCCCATGTGCTCGAGGCGTGCCGCGGTTCCCGCTCCGATTTTCCAGAAGTCGGCAAGCGGCTTGTGGTCCCAAAGGGTCTTGATGTAGCGCTCCTGGTCGAGGATGCCGATGTGGTCGGAGACATGCTTGGCGGTGATGTCCAAGGCGATTTTGGCGAGATAGAGGTTGGTCCCGATGCCGCAGGTCGCGGTGATGCCGGTCTGTCGCAGGATGGACCGCATGATCTCGATGGCCAGTCCTTTGGGCGTCTTCCCGTACAAGGACAGATAGTGCGTCACATCCAGGAAGGCCTCGTCGATCGAGTACACCTGGATGTCCTCCTTGGCCACATAGGAGAGGTAAATGCCGTAGATCCGTGCCGAATACTCCATGTAGAGCTTCATCCTCGGCTTCGCCATCACATAGCGCAGATGCCCAGGAATCTCGAATACCCTGCACCGGTTCCGCACGCCTTTTTCCCGCAACGAGGGGCTGACGGCAAGACAGATGGTCTTGTCGGTACGGGTAGGGTCGGCGACGACCAGGTCTGCCGTCATCGGATCCAGCCCCCGCTCGACGCATTCGACCGAGGCGTAAAAGGATTTCAAGTCGATGCAGAGATAGGTGCGCTCCATACGGACACCTTATCATATGTATAGCTTTACGGCAAGTGATTGCCAGGCGCTTGAGCAAAAAGGGGTGTGGGCATAGGATTGCAGGCATGGAACAGACGAAATGCGCCACCTGCCCCTACTGGGTGGCCTGTGACTGGAATGACCGGAGCGTCCCCATCGAGTACATGTGCGAGATGGAGGAGAGCGGGAAACCTTGTGCGAAAGAAGTCCTGGAATCCTCTGAACCCAAGCGGTGAACCGATGCCGTTTGCGGAGGAGCGGGAACCCATTCCCATGAGCGACGATACACGGCAAGCTCCAATGCCACAGGCCCCGACACCACGAGGGATACCCGGTATTTCTGATCTGAATCAAAAAAACCTCACGCGGACGACGTGAGGTTGTATGCGAATGAGCCGCAAAGGGATCGAACCTTTGACCCACAGATTAAGAGTCTGTTGCTCTACCAGCTGAGCTAGCGGCCCGCAACGATTGATTATCCTAGCGAGAGTGCGGTTCTCATGCAAGACCCTAGGCCGAAAATTATCCTTGTTCGGAGGGGGCCGGGCGCGGGGTGGCTTTCTCGTCCTTCCGCGTGTATGATGGAGGTGGTGGCGACACCAAGGAGCATCCTCATGGCATGCATTACCGGCTTCGAAGGGGAGGATATCGTCTTTCGTCTGGACGATGGGACAAGCAAATCCATTCCGAAGGCTCTTTGCGATTTCGTTCCCCAGGCGGGGATGGAGGTGGAAATCCGGGAAGAAGGGGGCCGCTTTACCCTGGTTCCCCGCCCTGACATGGAGAACCCCGGGCGTGAGGTTCCTTTGCGGAGAGGCGAGTTGAAGCGTTTTGCCAAGGAGCGTATCCATGGCAACATCCTGAAGCTGCTTCCCCTTTCCCTGTGCTCGATCCTTTCCGCGCTTTGCTTCGCCTGGTCTCCGTTCCTCGAGTGGCTTGCCGTCCTGTTCCTGGTCCCTTGTGTCGAGTTGGGATGCGTCCATGTCTATCTGGCTCTCTTCGACCAGAGGCGCTGGTCGCTGGATTTGCTTTCGGAAGGGTTCAGGCCTTATTGGCGGTGTGTGGGCCTTGCTTTTTTGAGAATCCTGTACACCTGCCTCTGGGGATGTCTTCTCGTCATTCCCGGCATCGTCAAGTCCATTTCCTACAGCCAGGCCCTGTACATCTTCGCCGAGCACCCGGACATGGAGCCCAACGAGGCCATCAGCGCAAGCAGGAAGATGATGCAGGGGCACAAATGGGAATACTTCCTGTTCGTCCTTTCCTTCCTCGGGTGGTTTCTCCTGACCCTCCTGACCTGCGGGATCCTTCTCGTGTATGTCGCGCCCTACTGGCAGGAAGCCCAAGTCGCGTTCTATCGCTCGCTGGTGCAACGGCAGAAGTGAGCAGCTTCCGTGCGGCCAGGGAAAACTTCACGAATCCACACAAAAACCTGATTTCCTTTTGTCAGGAAGAAGGATAAAGATAAAGCCAACGAGCGGATGGTGGTTCGCTTTAGAAAAGACCCCGAGAAACACACATGGAGGAGAACCATCATGAAACGAACAACCATCATGCTGGGAATGACTGTAGTGGCGCTCGCGTTGGCTGGCTGCGCGACGACAAAGGATGTGGGCCAGGATGCAGGCGAGCCTGTGAGCAGCATCGCGTTCTTCGCGCGAACGACGGGTGAACATCCAGACAAGAGCGCCGATAGCGAACTGCAGGAGCTGATCGCCAGCGTGAAGCCCGCGTTCACCCAAGGTTCCTACACGGATGCAGAGACGGGACTGACCGTTCCTTACAACATCTACCTGCCCTCCGGTTACGATGCTTCCAAGAGCTATCCGATGGTGGTTTTCATCGGCGACGCCACCACTGCGGGCACCGATATGGACTATCCGCTCACCCAAGGGTGGGGCGGCCTGGTCTGGGCAAGCGGCAGCCAGGGTGATGGGTGCATTATCCTGAATCCGGTCTATCCTGACGTCGTCATCGACGACCACGGCGCCTATACCATCACCGACTACGTGAACCTGACTCCCAGGCTGATTGGAGCGGTGGCGGACGCCTATTCGGTCGACACGGACCGGATTTACGGGACCGGCCAGTCGATGGGCGCCATGACCACCTTGTATCTCGCCTCGAACTATCCCGACCTGTACGCCGCGGTCCTGATCGTTGACGGCCAGTGGCCGGTCGACCAGCTTCCGGAAGTCGCCAGCCAGCACATCATCTATGTCGCCGCTGGTGGTGACGACAAGGCTGCCGCCGGACAAGAGGAGCTGAAGCAGTACCTGGCGGAGAAAGGCGTCGGCTATGGAGAGGTTTCCAATCTGGACGCGCAGGCCGATCGCGCCACGCTGGATAGCCAGGTGCAGGCGATGCTGGACGAGGGCAAGGCGATCAATTTCATCACCTGGACTGCCGGTACCGTCATGCAGGGTGTCTCCAGCAACATCACCAACGAGCATATGGCCTCTTTCGATTACGGCTACAAGCTTTCCTCGGTGCGGGACTGGATCCTCGCCCAGACGAAATAAGGGAAAATCACAGCTGGATCGCCGTGCTCGTCGAGAAAAGATGCCGGTAGTCGTCGATCGTGCGGCTGAGATGGTGGAGGACTTGCTTGCAGGCAAGTTCTCCATCTTTTTGCTGGATGGCGTCCAGGATGGCCTGATGCTCGGTGCTGGCAAGCGCCTCACGGGCGGAATCCTCCTTGTTCGAGAGGATCCGGATCCTCTGGCATTGCGTCATCAGTTTTTGCTCCATTTCCACCAGATAGCTGTTTCCTGCCAGTTGGGCGAGGGCGCAATGGAACGCGCTGTCCGCGTCGCCCTCTTGCCGCCTCATCGCCTGTTCCACCTCGTTCCTGATTGCAAGGCTGCGCGTTTGCGCCAACAGCCGGACGATTGCGGGCTCGATGATGCCGCGCGCCTGATAGACCATCGTGATGTCGCCCACGGAAATCGGGGCGACCACCATGCCCCGGCTGGGCATGATCCTGACGAGCCCTTCCTCGGCGAGCTGGGTCACCGCCTCGTGTACCGGGGTACGGCTGTATCCAAGCATCTCGATGAATGACCGTTCGCTGATGACGTCCCCAGGCTTCAGCGTGCCATCGAGAATCCGGCCCTTGACCAGCGCGTAAGCCTCTTCTTTGCGTGTGATTGCCATCGACGACCCCCGGAAATTGTTGACAACTTCCACCGGTGATGATATAGCGGAATTTATCGATATGCAACCGATATATCGGTTTGGAAAGGAAAATGTGCCAGAAGTTTGATGTCGTGATTATCGGAGGAGGCGTGGTCGGTTCCGCCATCGCCAGGGAACTGGCCCGCTACAAGCTTTCCATCGCCGTCCTGGAGAAGAACCTGGACGTCTGCATGGAGACCAGCGGCCGCAATACCGGAGTGGTCCATGGAGGATTCGCCTACGATGCCGGCTCCTTGAAGGCGCAGCTCTGCGTGCAGGGCAACCGCATGATGGGCGAGCTTTCCGAGGAGCTTGGTTTCGCTTTCCGCAGGTGTGGCAAGGTGCTGGTGGGCAACACCGAGGCGGAATACCAGTCGTTGCTGGCGACCATGCGCCAAGGCGAGAAGAATGGAGTGGAAGGACTGCGGATGGTGGACGGGAAGGAGCTCCATGCCCTCGTGCCCTCGGTCGTGGGGTGTTTCGCCCTCTACTCCCCGAATAGCGGCATCGTCGATCCCTTCGGCCTGACCATCGCTTTGGCCGAGAACGCGGCTGTCAATGGTGTCCGCTATTTCCTGGGGCGCGAGGTGCGGGCTATCAGGCGGGCCGGTGGAAGCTGGTATCTCGAGGCTGGTGACGGGGTGTGCTACCAGGCCCGCTGGGTGGTCAACGCCGCCGGCCTGGGGGCGAAGCGGATCAGCGACCTGCTTGGCATCACCGGCTACCATGTGGTCGCCAGCAAGGACGACTACATCATCCTCGACAACCGGCTGGGCGGTTTGGTCCCCATGCCCATCTATACCGTGCCGAGCAACACCTACATGGGCATCCATGTCTCCTGCACCACCGACGGGAACGTCCTGCTTGGCCCCACTGCCGAGACTTCGGACAATTTCTCCTACTACGGGACGGAGCAGAAGAATATCGACATGCTCTATGAGAGCGCCATGGCGCTCTGGCCCCATTTCATGCGGGGTGATTATATCCGCACCTATTCGGGCATCCTTCCGAAACTGGTCGACGAGGAAGGAAGCATCCAGGATTTCAAGATCGAGATCCGGGACCGGCAG
>CAJMOS010000079.1 GCA_905215015.1 uncultured bacterium
GCATGCGAAGGTGCAGTTCTGCTCGCCAAGCGGAACCGATGCCACCGACGCCGCCATCAAGCTTTGCAAGACCGCAACCGGCCGTTCGACGGTCATCGCTTTCAGCGGAGCCTTTCATGGAATGGGGCACGGCGCCCTTTCCCTGACGGGAAACCTCGGCGAGAAGAGCCCGATTTCCAACCTGATGCCTGGTGTGCAGTTCATGCCGTATCCGTATCTTTACCGCGATCCGTTCGGAACCGGCAGCGATGAGGGCTGCATCAACGCCTGCTGCAACTATTTCGAGTCCATGCTGAAGGATCCTGAGAGCGGGGTTCCCAAACCAGCCGCGGTCATCCTCGAGGCAATCCAGGGCGAGGGTGGCGCGATTCCCGCTCCCGCCAAGTTCCTGCAGACGGTCCGTCGTGTGACCAAGGAATTGGGGATTCCGATGATCTGCGATGAAGTCCAGGCCGGCATGGGCCGTTCAGGCAAGTTCTTCGCGTTCAGTTACGGAGACATCTGCCCGGATGTGATCACGATGAGCAAAGGTATCGGTGGTTCGCTGCCGTTGTCCGTGGTGGTCTATGACGAGAAGCTCGACCAGTGGAAGCCAGGGGCCCATACCGGCACGTTCCGTGGAGACCAGCTTGCCATGAAGGCCGGCACCATCGTCATGCGCCGCGTCTCGGACCCGAAGTTCCTTGCCGACGTTGCCAAGAAAGGCGATTACATCATGTCTTCCATTGAAGCCATGAAGGCCAAGTATCCTGTCATCGGCAATGTCCGCGGTCGGGGCCTGATGATCGGCGTCGAGTTCATCAACCCCAATGGACCAAAGGATTTGAACGGCACTCCGCTGTACGATGGTTCTATCGCGGCAAAGGTGCAACATGGTTGTTTCCTTCGCAAGGTCATCATGGAACGCGGCGGTCGCGACGGTGCCACGATGCGCTGTCTGGGTGCCCTGAACGTCTCCATGGAGGAGATCGACACCATGCTGAAGGTTTTTGAAGAGGCAGTCGCCGAGGTGAACGCCGATGTCTGTGGCAAATAAGGACGCGATGTTGCTTTCCGAGGACACGGAAAGCCAGACCGAATACAGATGGATGGTCGAGGCCACGACAGAGGCGATCCTCCGTGGTATGCAGGGACAGAAGGCCTACGGAGGCCTGACTCCAGACCAGCTCAAAGCCCGCATCCACCACGCCCTGCTTCCGGAGCATGGAAAAGGCTATGCCCAAGTGCTGAAGGAGATGGAGCAGGAGGTCATTCCCGGTTTCGTCCATGTCTCATCGACCAACTACATGGCGCATCTGCATAGCCCAGGCCTTCTGGAAAGCCTTGCCGCCGAGCAGATCATCGCGGCCTTCAACCAGTCGATGGATTCCTGGGACCAGAGCCCCGTCGCCACCGAGGTCGAGGTCGAGGTGGTCCGCCAGCTCTGCAAGCTGTATGGCTATGACGGGAACGCCGATGGGACGTTCACCTCTGGCGGTTCCCAGTCCAACCTTTCCGCCATCTTCTTTGCCCGCGACTGGTACTGCAACGAGGTGCTCTCCCACGATGTGAAAAAGCTCGGTCTTCCGTCCTGCTATGCGGACTTCCGGTTGTACACGTCCGAAATCAGCCACTTCTCGATGGAAAAGAGCTGCCATCTGCTTGGTCTTGGGTATCAAGCGGTCCGCAAGGTGCCGGTTGACAAGCGGTGCAAGATGGATGTGGCCAAGCTGGAGGCGATGATCAAGGAAGACGTTGCCGATGGCAAAAAGCCCTTCTGTATTGTCGCCACCATCGGAACGACCGATTTTGGCTCGATTGATGATGTGCAGGCCCTGAAGCGGATTGCCGACACGTATGGCCTGTGGCTGCATGCCGATGCCGCCTATGGCTCGGCAGCCATCCTGTCCGATACGTACAAGAGCCGTCTTGGAGACCTTTCCTTGTGTGATTCCATCACGTTGGACTTCCACAAGATGTTCCTGATTCCCATCAGCGGCAGTGCCGTGCTTGTCAAGGACAAACGGGATCTTGCGCCCTGCATGCTCCATGCCGACTACCTGAACAGGGAAGAGGACGAGGAGGATGGCTATACCAACCTGGTCGGAAAGTCCATCCAGACTACCCGTCGCTTCGACGCACTGAAGGTCTGGGTCGCCTTCCAGACAAGGGGCAAGGATGGGTTTGCCGCCATCATCGACAAGGTGATCGGCAATGCCCGTTATGCCTATGAAGCCTTGAAGAAGGATCCGGACTACGAAGTGGTCAACGAGCCTGAGCTTAGTTCGGTTGTCTTCCGCTTGAAGGAAAGTGACGAGCGCAACAAGCAGGTTCGAAGAAAACTCCTGCTTGCCGGTACCGTCATGGGCCAGACGGTCTATGAGGGAAAGGTCTGCCTGAAGTTCACGTTGCTCAATCCTCGTGTCAGTCACGAGCATCTTGACGAGTTGTTCGCCCTGATCAAGAAGAGCTGAACGGCAAGGTGTTTCTCGTTTCTGAGGGCCGACGGTTTTGTGCTGTCGGCCTTCGTGTGTAGTTTTCAGTTGGACTTGCTTGCAAGAATCGCTTCGTAGTGTTCCAGGTCCTTGGTCGTGGTAATTTTGAAATTGGCTTCATCTCCTGGAATCATGCAGACATCCAAGCCTTTCTTGAAAGCGATTTCACTGGAGCCTTTGGTTTCATGCAGTTCCTGCTGGGAAGCATTCTGGTGCGCGTTGAAATAGGGAACCAGCAGGAAGGCTTCTGGCGCCTGACCGGCGTAAAGAAGGTTTCGGTCAAGCAACTGGTCGATATGCTTGCCATCATCACTGACATAGACCGTATCTTTGAGTGGCAGGACCGGCATGCACCCTTCATGGAGAGGAATGGGGGCAAGGCATGCTTCAATCAGCTTTTCCGATACGAGAGGGCGTACGGCGTCATGGATTATCACCACATCATCGTCTTTCAAGGAAATTCTCGCACAAGCTTTCAACCCTTGGAAGATGGACTCTTGGCGGGAATCGCCACCTGTGACGACCGCTTTGACTTTAGTCATGCCATACAAGTCATTCCATGCATGGATCTGTCCATGCCACTCTTTGGCGGCAACGATGACGATGACATCAATTTTCGGCGAGTCTTGAAGAACCTGGAGCGTCCTGCAGACGATGGGTTTTCCTGAAGTCTCGATATACTGTTTGGGAATCTTGATGGTTGTTCCCATTCTCTGTCCGGTACCACCTGAAAGCATGATTGCGAAAGTCATATGGGTATTTTACATATGGTTGTTTGGGGAAGGGAAGCAGTTTGTACTCGAACCATCGTTGTGCTACCATCTGTTCTCATGAAAATCATACAAATGAGCGTGGGACCCAAACGGGTTCCGCTGGTGGGGTATCTGCAGGATTACGTGGATGACGGGGGCATCAAGAACATCCGTCCATCGGTGGTTGTCTGTCCGGGTGGTGGTTACAGGTTCCGTTCCTGGCGTGAGAGGGACCATGTCGCCATGCAGTTTCTGGCGGAAGGCTACAATGTCTTTGTCTTGGAATATTCGGTGTTTCCCGATTGCGCCGGTCTCGAACCGTTGAAGGAGGCTTCCGACGCGCTCGTCGCCATCCGCAGCCATGCCGTCGAGTGGCTCTGTGATCCCAACCGGATCGCGCTGATGGGATTCTCGGCAGGGGGACACCTGGCGGCTTCCCTTGCCTGTCTGTTTGATTTGCCGGAGATCGCCAAAGCGGACCATCTGAACCGTCCGGACGCATTGATTCTCTGCTATCCAGTCATCACCACCAAGAAGGGCCATTGCCACCAAGGCAGTGTGGACAATATCACCGGCGGGGATGAGAGGCTGATGCGGTTGTTGTCCCTGGAAGACCAGGTGACCGACAATCACCCGCCGACCTTTATCTGGCATACGGTCGAGGATGCCTCGGTGCCGGTGGAGAACAGCATGTGGTATGCGCAGGCCCTCCATGAGCACCACATCTCCTTCGAGCTCCACTTGTTCCCCCATGGGAAGCATGGCCTTTCGACCTGCGACAGCGAGGTGAATACGCCAAACGAGGCCGTCCATGCGTGGATAGCCCTTTGCCTGAAATGGCTGCGTGACCAGTTCGATTACGGACTTGGCAACTGATTGCCGGGCGTTGCCTGCCGGGCGACGCCCTTTTTACAGTGTCTTGACGATTCCGTCAGCGGCTCTCAGCCCGCTTGCCCATGCGCCGGTGATGCCTCGGCTGGTGCCTGCGCCGTCTCCTGCGAACCAGATATGTTCCTTCACCCGGAAGTTGTCGTCGATGTACTGGGGCTTGTTCGCATAGAACTTGATTTCCGGGTAGTACATGATGGTGGAGGGGTGAAGCACGCCCGGAACGATGGTGTCCAGGTTCTTCATTGCCTTCCAGATGTAGCGGAGGATCTTGCTGGGCATGGCAAGCGAGATGTCTCCAGGTGTGGCGTTGAGGGTCGGCTTGAAGTCGTAGAGGTCCTGGTTGAAGGTTTCCGCCTTGCTGCGTGAGCCCATGCGGAAATCCCCGACGCGCTGCATGATGGGTTTTCCCCCGCCAAGCAACGCCGCCTGCAGGCCGAGATGTTCGGCGAACAACTGGCCGCTTGCCAGCGGCTCGGTCAGCCTGACCGTCTTCAGGATGGCGAAGTTGACCAGTCCGTTGTTTGTTTCTTTATGGGCGCTGAATGCGTGTCCGTTGACGCTGAACCATTTCTCGCCGCTGGAGGTGACATAGCGTTCCTGCACGACATGGGCGTTGCCGCTGTTGGTGCAGAAGGTGCGTACCTTTTCCGGAAAATAGAATTTCGGGTCGTAATAATCTTTGACGATAGGATAGTGCTCGATACGGGTCTCGATGCGCATGCCGATATCGACGATGTTGTCGATGAACGGGACGTCGATCTGGTGCATAACGTCCTGCAGGAACTGGAAGCCGTGACGGCCAGGGGCGACCAGCAGGGCCTGGTAGCCGATTTCCCGCTTGTCGGTACGGATGATCTGCTGTCCTTGGTCCGCGCTGACCATCTTCTCTCCCAAGGAAAGGGCCACCCCCTCTTCCCGGAGCCTTTCCTGCAGCTCCTTGATCAGCTGGAGACCGCCGTCGGTTCCCAGATGGGTCTGCCTGATGGAAAGCAGGCTGCAATCCAGTTTTTGGGCGCGGTTCTGGTAGACCTCGACATTCAGCTTGTCCAAGAAATGCGGGTGGAGGAAGGAAATGACCTCGTCAAGGTACTTGTTTGCCTCTTCCGCGTCCCAGTATTCAGTGGGGAAGCCGATAGGGTAGGTGAAGTTCATCTTGCAGTCATTGCGCATGCCGCCGGTCGAGTAGGGCTCCTGGTCGATCATCAGAATCGAAAGTTCCGGTCTCCGCTTCTTCAACCCGAACGCGGCTCCCATGCCGGCAGGTCCGCTGCCCACAATCACGACATCATACTGGTCCATCATCCAGCCTCCACGAGAAGCCATTATCGCAAATATGGAATAAGGGGTCAAATGGGGAAAAAGACAAGACGCATCGGTGGAAACATGCGTGAGGCAAAGGAGGTCTGCCGATTGCCATGGCATCGGTGACGACAAGGACCGCCAAGGCCGGAACCCTGCAAGTGCTTGTGTTCTCTATTGTTCCTTGCGGAATGAAAGGATATACTGGTAACCATGGCAACCGTACAGTACATGAATGTCAAGACGGCAGCCCTCCAGTGGGGACTGACCGAGCGCAGGGTGCGCATCCTCTGCAGTGAAGGCAGGGTCGATGGGGTGATCCGGAATGGATGGGCGTGGAACATTCCTGCCGGGGCTCCGAAACCCCAGGATGGGAGGACGTTGCGCCATATCAAGAACACCAACATGCGTCCCGGCGCGGTCAACTACAAGGAGCTGGACACCCTGAAGCAACGACTGTCGGAAACGGATTGTGGCCCTGCCGAAGTGTGGTCTGTACTGCGCTCCCAGATTCCACGCCTGGTTTCCGGCGCTTTCGCCTTCGATGGGGTGGTGGTGTCTGCTACCGATATCGATGCCCTGTATCGGGGAAAGCTCGTCCCGTCCTTGTCCTTCGAGGAAACCTTGCTTGCCTTGAACTGCCGGACCATCCTGCTCCGCACCCTTGCGGTTACCGGTCTGGGTCCGATAGAAAGGGGAGCGGTGGACACCCCGTTCCTTTCGGAGCAGAAACTCAGGCTCCTGGAGCGGGATCTCCTTGCCGGTATTGATGACATGCCCTCCTTGCTCTATCGGGAGGCTTCCTTGCCTGCCGGCGGCGCCGATGATTCCAAATTGTTTTCCATTGCAGCGCAGATGGCGATACTGATGATGCAGTACGAGAAGGAATGGCAGATGCTGCATCCGCTGGTCCGCGCGTCGTTCCTGTTCGGAGAGCTGGTTCGTCTCCGTCCATTCGACGGACACGACGGCATGTTCGCATTGCTTGCCATGGACATGGAGCTCCTTGCCTCCGGGTACCCTCCTGCCATCATTTCCAGCGACCAGTGCGAAGAGGTACGTGCCGACTTGGCATTGACCACAGGCCGAGGAAATTACCAACGGCTGATTGGCTTCTTCGAGCATTCGCTTATCGGTTCATTGAAAGAAATAGAAGGCTAGAGCCATGTATTCCTATCTGTTTTCCCATGCGACCGTCATCGACGGCACGGGCTCGGCCCGATACGTTGCCGATGTCGCGCTGGACGGCGACCGGATTGCCGCCATCGGTTCTCTCGACACGGCCAAGGCAGAGCATGTGGTTGATGCCCAAGGAATGTTTCTGACCCCCGGGTTCATCGATATCCACGCCCACAGCGAGCTGATGGCGCTCCGCGACCCATCCATGAAGGCGAAGGTCCAGCAGGGCATCACTACCGATGTCTCGGGCAACTGCGGCATCGGTCCGTTTCCCTGCGGGGACGACGACACGTTCATCAAGACCCTGACCCAGGACATCCTCGGGCAATGGGACGGCCATTATTGGCGGAGCTTCAAGGACTATACGGATGCGCTGCGCCTGCATGGTACCGGCTGCAACATGGCTTTCCTTGCAAGCCACAGCGCGCTCCGTTGCGCGGCCATGGAAGGGAACCCGAACCGGGCGGCGAGCGATAGCGAGATCCAGAAGATGTGCGAGCTGCTTGGCGAGTGTTTCTCCCAGGGTTGTATCGGTTTCTCCTCGGGTTTGTACTACGCCCCTTGCATGTACGCCGAGCCGAAGGAACTGAAAGCCCTGCTTTTGACTACCCGCTTCCATGGCGGCTTCTTTGCCGTCCACCATCGCTGTGAAGGGGATGCCGTGCTAGAGAGCCTGAAAGAGGTGCTGGAGCTTGCCCGCCAAAGCGGTGTGCGCCTTGAGGTGAGCCACCTGAAGGCTCTCGGTCCCCAGAACCAGCACAAGGTGAAGAAAATGCTCTCCCTGTTGGAAGAAGCGCAGAAAGAGGGTGTTGACGTCCACTTCGACCAATATCCGTATACGTATGGGTCTACCAGCCTGTTCAGCCTGCTTCCTCCCGCCTATCTGAAGCTTGAGCGGAGCGAACTGCGAGAACACCTGAAGGATTCTTCCGTCCGCGCATCAATCAAGGAGGAGATGATGCATCCGGTCGGGTGGGACTCGATCTACGAGACCGCCGGGTGGGACCAGATCTCCGTTCTGGTTTTGGAAAGCCATCCGGAATATGAGATGCGGACCATCGCCCAGATCGCAGAGGAAAGGGGTGTCGATCCATTCGACTGTTTCTTCGACCTTTTGGCGGGAGAGCCTGGTACCGCGTTGATGGCTGACGTGACCCAGTCGGAGAAATCCTTGGTCGAGATCATGCAGCATCCGATGATGTGCTTCGGCACCGACGCGCTGTATGCAGGTCCCCTCTGCCATCCCCGGTCCTACAATGCCGCCGTGCACCTCCTTGACCGCTATGGACGGCAGCTGAAGGTGGTGGCTTGGGAACAGCTGGTCCGGCGCATGACAGGCGAGACCGCTCTCCGGCTCCGCCTGCACGACCGTGGCACCATCGCGGTCGGAAAGAAAGCCGACCTGGTCTTGTGCAATCCCAGGACCATCAGGGATACCAGCACCCTCCAGCATCCGGACTCCACACCGGTCGGACTCCATATGGTGTTCGTCAATGGCGTGCTGGCGGCCGAGGAGGGGGTAGCCACGGGTGCGGTCAGCGGCCAGTTGCTGCTTGCTCCCTAGGAGGCAGTTCTCTGGCGCATATGGAAGGCTACTCTTCGTACCGGCGTAGGAATTGCTTGGTGCGTGGATTCTTGGGATTGCCGAAGACCTCTTCCGGGCTCCCTTGCTCGACGATGACGCCGCCATCCATGAAAATGACCTGGTCGCTGATATCCCGTGCGAAACTCATCTCGTGGGTGACGACCACCATGGTCATCTTCTCCTTTGCCAGGTTCTTGATGACCTTGAGGATTTCCCCGGTGAGTTCGGGGTCCAAGGCGCTGGTCGGCTCGTCAAAACAGAGTACGGTGGGTTCCAGGGCCAATGCCCTGGCGATCGAGACACGTTGTTGCTGACCTCCGGAGAGCTGGCACGGGTAGGCGTCCGCCTTGTCCTCCAGGCCCATCTTCCTCAGCAGTTCGCGGGCTTTCTCCTCGGCTTCTTCCTTCTTGCGCTTGAGCACGAAACGCTGGGCTTCGGTGATGTTGGTCATGACCGAGAAATGCGGAAAGAGATTGAAGTTCTGGAAGACCAGGCCGCAGGAGAGCCTGATTTCCCTGAGCTGTTCTTTCGGCGCATATTCCACTTTGCCGTCGCTGCCGGTATGGACCAGGTTGCGGCCGCAGATGTCGATGGAGCCGCCGGTGACCGTCTCGAGGTGGGTGATGCAGCGCAGCAATGTGCTTTTCCCGCTTCCGGAGGGACCGATGATGGAAAGGACCTGGCCGCGCTCGACGTTGAAGGAGATGTCCTTCAGGACCTCAAGGTCTCCGAACCTTTTCTGCAGGTGGCTGACGCTGATGATGGTATCCATGCTTCTTCTCCTCCTCAGTTGTAATAGTCCATCCGCTTCTCGATCCAGTCGAAGAACTTCGACACGGCGCCGTTCATGATGAAGTAGAAGATGCCGGCGATGAAGATCGGGGTGGTGGAGAACTGGCGGGCCGAGGCATTCTGTGCCAGGCGGAACAGTTCGGCCACCCCGATGGTCTGGGCCAGAGCGGTATCCTTGACCAGGGTGATGACCTCGCCGGCGAGGGCAGGAAGAATCCTTTTGAAGACCTGGGGGAGGACGATGCGGAAGAAGGTATGGGTACGCGAGAAGCCAAGCACCTGGCTTGCCTCGTATTGTCCTTTCGGGATGCTCTGGAACCCCGAGCGGTAAATCTCGGCGAAATACGCGGCGTAGTTGATCGCGAAGGCGATGATGACGGCGGTGAACCGGTCATAGGATGCCCGGAACAGATAATAGGGGGCGAAATAGACGAAGATCAGCTGCAGGATGAGCGGAGTGCCGCGCATGATCATGATATAGATGTTGACCAAACCGCTGACCAGTTTGTTCTTGGACATACGTCCCTTGGCGATCAGAAATGCGAGGGGAAGCGCGAAGAGCAAGGTAAGAAAGAAAATCTCCAGCGTGGTGACTGTCGCCTCCAGCATCTGCAGTAGCATTTGTCCCATAACACGATCCTTCTAGAAAAACTTCCATCAGTCTACCCGATTGAGGGTTTCCTGTCAGCAAAGAAGCGCGCAAGTGAAAAAGAAAAGCACCCAAGGCAGGCCCCAGGTGCTTGCAAATCACGCGGTTTACGGTTATTTGCCGATGACGGTGATGTCGGCGCCAAACCACTTCTCGGCGATTTTCGCCATCGTGCCATCCTTGGCCATGGCGATCATCTGGTCGTTGACCGCGTTGCGCAGGGCAACGTCACCTTTGCGGAAACCGACACCGTAGGATTCCGGGGCGAGGTTCTCGTCCAGGATGCGGAACGGCTTGCCGGAGCGATTGATGTTGTCGTTCGCGACAATCAGGTCCATGACGACGCCATCGACACCACCAGCCTCAAGATCCATCAGAGCGGTCAGGTTTTCCTTGTACTCGACAATCTGCTTGACGCTGTTCTTGAAATCCGGAGTATCGTCAATCGCTTCCTCGGCGGAGGAGCCGGCCTGCACGCCGATTTCTTTGCCGGCGAGGTCGGAGAGGGCTTTGACCGGGCTGTCGGCCTTGACGACCACCACCTGGGCGTTGTTGACGTAGGGGTCGGAGAACTCCATGTTGGCCTTGCGCTCGGCGGTAATGGTGAACCCGTTCCAGATGCAGTCGATCTTTCCGGTATTCAGCTCCTGTTCCTTGCTGTTCCAGTCAATAGGCTGGGGAACCAGGTCGACACCGAGGCGGTTGCAGACCTCTCGGGCCACATCGATATCGAAACCGACAATCTCGTTTTTCTCGTTGCGGAAGCCCATCGGCGGGAAGGAATCATCCAGACCAAGGACGAACTTCTTCGCCTCGAGCACCTTGTTCAGACTCTGGTCTCCGGAACTTTTGGATTCCTTGGAGCCACCGGCAAACACCATGGCACCTGCGGCAAGCAGGGCGACAAGCAAACCAGCTTTCTTCATCTCGTTTCTTTCTCCTTCGGCAGCAAAGCGTTTTCTTCCGTGAGTGTAATGCAACTCTCCGCCTCTTGCCTAGTGGCATCTGCATAAATATACGCTTGATGCATATTTCCAGAATGCCGGGAAAACAAGATTATGAAATGCCGTTTCAAAGGAAATAGACAGAACCCTTGATTGTGTCAGATTTCTGAAATTTGCGTGTAATTGCCAATATCGGAAGCAGTTATGAATGCTTTTCATCAAATTGAATGGATAAAAACATTTGATAAACCAAAATTCTGTTTTCTTGCTATAGGGCAATAACGCATTATACTGATTATGTAACGTTCATGTGGAATACATGACAAAAAACCAAGAAGGAGGTTTTTTAATGAAGAAAAAAGTTTTTGCTTTGATGGTTTCCCTGTTGGCTGTCGGGTCGATGGCCTTTGCCCAGGGATCCCAGGAGGCTGCTCCGAAAAAGGAAGACAACAGCCCTATCACCATTGAGTTCTGGACTCACGAGGATGCCAACCGCCAGGCTCTTGAGGACCGCTATATCGAGGAATTCAAGCAGACCCACCCGAACGTGACGGTCAATGTGACCCGCCAGAGCGCGGAGAAGCTGATCGAGCTGGTCGGTACCGCATTTGCCGCCGGACAGGGTCCGACCATGTTCAACCTTTCCATCAACGACGAACGCCCGCTGATCGACAACGAGCTGGTCGCGCCGATGGACTACGAGGCTGCCGGTTACAAGGACGCGAAGGACGTCGTTGGCAAGTATGCCACCGGTTCCATCGACCCGGTCATGAAGGACGGCGAGGTCTATGGCCTTCCGCTCGAGTTGACCCAGTGGGCTATTTTCCTCAACAAGAAGGTATTCCGCGACGCCGGCCTGGATCCCGAGAAGGATTATCCCAAGACATGGGAAGACATGGTCGAGGTTTCCAAGAAGATCGTGAAGCGTGATGGCGACGTGCTTACCCGCCGTGGCTATGATTTCCGGTACAAGTACTACCTGGAGAACAACCTTCCGATGGTCGAGCAGCTCGGCGGCGCTCTGGTCAGCGAGGATGGCAAGGAAGCGATTGTCGGCAAGGACGCTTGGATCAAGTTCTTCCAGTTCATGAAGGATTGGGGCCCGAACGGCCAGAACCTTGGCTCTCCGACCTATACCGCAGCCCGCAAGCTGTTCAACAAGGACAACGGAGATATCGCCATGTGCTCCACGGGCCTGTATCAGGAAGCCAGAATCCTCCACGACAACCCGGACTTCTACAACTCCGGCGAATGGATGGTCGTCCCGTATCCGAAGTTCAAGGATGCCGTCAAGTATGTGCCTTCCAACTACTATGGCCACTACTACATGGTCAATGCCTCTGCCGACGAGCGCACCCGCAAGGCCGCTTGGGAGCTGATCGGTTACATGCTGAGCCATGGCGACGAGTATCTGGACAAGGTCGGTCTGGTGCAGCCCTCCAAGGCTCTGTTTGAGAGCGAGACCTTCAAGAAGGCTCCGTACAGCGATGTCTTCCAGAGCCAGCTGGAGCAGGGACATATCGTCTACTATGGCGCCAACTCCACCGCGATCCAGTCCGCGCTGGACACTGCCGTCAAGTCGGTCATGCTGCAGGGCGTTTCTCCTGAAGACGCGTATAAGCAGCTGAAGCAGACGGTCCAGGAACTGATTGACGAGCAGTAAGTCGTCCTTTGATGGGGCCGCCCTCCGCGGGTGGCCCCTGTTTCCTTCGTTTCTCCTTTTCCTTTCGACCAGTATTTCGTAACGGTGGTACGCTTTTATGAGCAAGACAAAACACTACAGTATCGAACGGAAGCAGGCCCGCTGGGGATTTCTGTTCACGGTTCCTTGCCTTCTGTTCTTCGCCATTTTCAGTTTCTATCCGATTATCAACGCGTTCGTCACGAGCCTTACCAACCGGGACGTGTTGAAGAAATCGTGGAAATTCGTTGGATTTGAAAACTACGCCTACCTGTTTTTTCCTGACAAATACGGCACCAACGGTGGTTTTACCCTGTGGAACTCCCTGCGCGCCTCTCTGACCTTCACCTTGGGCACCTTCATCCCGATGGTGGTGATCAGCCTGATTCTCGCAGTGCTGCTTTCCCAGCTTCGCAGTACCCGCCAGAAAGGCTTCTTCCAGATTTCCTACTACATGCCCGCCGTCCTTTCCAGTGTCGTCGCGGCATCGATCTGGATGATCCTGTTTGACCCGCGCGGCCTGGTGAACCAGCTCTCCAACTGGGTGATGCACACCGAAGGGCGCGACTTCCAGTGGCTGACCGACAACACGATGCTGCAGGTTTCCACGATGATCGTCTATTTCTGGAAATACATCGGTTACTTCGTCATCCTTTTCATCACCGGACTGGCTTCGATTCCTCCCACCATCTACGAGGCCGCCATCGTCGATGGCTCGACTCGCTGGCACACGTTCTGGAAGATCACCCTTCCGCTTCTGAAGCCTACTATCGTCCTGGTTTCCATCATGGCCATGCTGCAATGCCTGAAGACCTTCAGCACCCAGTACATGTTTGTGCAGAATGGCGCTGCGAGACAGCCGATCGACGTCATCACCATGAACATCTACTATACCGGCATCCGCATGCGCAAGATCGGCCGTGCGTCTGCCATGTCCATCGTCCTCTTCGTGATCATGCTGCTGCTCACCTATGTGCAGTTCGCGCTCTCGAAGACCGATGAAGTGGACTATTGAGGAGGTGCGCCATGGCTAGCAATACCTATACCGGAAAAGTCTCCGTCATGGAGGTGGTCGTCTGGATCCTCCTGATCTTGGTGGTCTGCTTCACGCTGGCCCCCATCCTCTTCATGTTCGTCGCCTCGTTCATGGATGCGAAACAGATCATGAGCATGCCGTTCAACTGGATTCCCTCGAAGAAGTATTTCACGACAGCGGACCGGACCTTCTTCACCAACTTCCATAAGGCGATCTGGGGCAATAACAACAACTTCTCCTTTCCGCGGAACATCCTGAACTCGCTGATCGTCGCGATTGCAGACTCGATCACCACGGTCCTGCTTGCGTCGCTGGCAGGCTACGGCCTTGCCAAGTTCAAGTTCAAGGGACGCAACTTCGTCTTTATGGCGATCATGGCTACCATGATGATTCCGTTCGAGGCCATCATGATTCCGCTGTACATGGTCGCCAGCGGGATGCACATGATCAATACCTACCGTGGTTTGATCGTTCCTTTCATGGTCAGCGCCTTCGGCGTGTTCCAGATGAGGCAGTACCTGATCACGTTCCCGAGCGAGTACCTGGACGCCGCCCGCGTCGACGGGCTGAACGAGTTCCGCATTTACTCCCGCATCGTGCTTCCGAACTGCACCCCGGTCATCGCCACGCTCGGCATCCTGAGCTTCCGCAACCAGTGGGACAACCTGCTCTGGCCTCTGCTGGTCGCGCAAAGCGAGAAGATGAAGACCATCCCGCAGTACATCACCAAGTTCAGCGAGGAGAAGCAGACCGACGAGGGCGCCATGATGGCATGTGCTTTCATCGCCTCCATCCCGATGTTCATTCTCTTTGCCTGCCTTTCCAAATATTTTATCGGTGGTGCGGCCGTCTACGAGTCTAGAAAGGGTTGATACTCCATTTTTGCATGGTTTCCTTTTGCCGCCTTTCCCCTTGGGAAGGGCGGCTCTCGTATCCAGACAAAAAATTTCGAAAGTTTTCTCTCCCTTCGATAGGAACTGCAGGAAAGCCGGTAGTAATCTATAGGAGGTAATCCTATTGAGCGATACTACGAAACACATCCAG
>CAJMOS010000080.1 GCA_905215015.1 uncultured bacterium
CAGATTGCCGGCCGTGTGCATCAAACGGGACGATTTCGTACGTACCTGCTTTTCGTGAACCGCATCCGGATCGAACACTCCAAGGAGTACCTGAGACAGCAGGGCATCCAGGTGAAAGAAGTGCCAAGGATGGTGGGAATCGCCAACGGGCAGTACTTTTTCCACCTGTTCAAGAAACTGACCGGAATGACGCCCAAGGAATATCAGCGGACCGCGTTCATGGGAAGGAAAGTGTCTGATTGACCCCGTAGGTCACTTCCACCCCCTTCTGGCGGAGCGAAAGAGCCAAAGCTTCGCTCTCAGCGAGGGGGGCGTGATACAGCATCACCTTCTTTGGATGGACGGACGATACGATTCTTGCCACGTCATCGCTATCTGGGTGCACCTTGATTGTTACCTGGCTTGTACGCACCTCCTGGGTTTCCCTCAGGGTATAGCCCATGGTTCCCTTTGCCACATACCCGGTAAGGATGACCAAGCTTATGGGATCATGCCTGATTCTTGCAAGATAAGACAGACCAACCGGGCTGGTAAGCATGCCGTCTGGGGTAAGGATGAGCCGGCCCTTCAGGGGCACGCTATCCCGCGTCGCCTCATCACTGACCACGCATCGGGGAACCGTGAAGGAACCCCGGAGCCATGTGCGGGCTTGAAGCAAATCCCTACACCGTTCAAACACGGTGCGTTCCACCACCAGTGAAAACCCCGCCTGCCCCAATGCAACCAATACATCGCTTCCCCTTCCGTTTGCGGGAACAGGAAACAATACGCTGCCACCTGCGGCCACCGTTTTCTCGCAAAGCTCAATCACCGTCTGATATTGCCGCTTCTGGGAAAAATGACTGGAGGCGTAGGCACTGTCCACAATCAGCACATCGCTGGAAGGAAATGGGTCAGCTGCAAGCAAAAGGCCCTCGCTGGTCGTATCCCCGGTGTACAGCACCGTACCGGAAGGAAAATGAAATTGATACCAATAGCTTCCCCACATGTGGCCGCTTCGACCGACGGCAAGAGGAACGCCCGAAACCGAATGGGAAGAGAGAGAAAGGGAATGGAACGGGACTGTGTCGATGAGGGAGGGATCAAAGGGTAAGGATCCTCCATGCTGTACGACATACATAGCCCATTTCCGCATGAATCCTGGGGCAAGGGAAATGGTCTCGGGAGAACCGTATACCGGTCCCCGGTAGCCTAGTTGGAGGAGATAGGGCAATGCCGCAGTATGGTCCTCATGGGCATGGGAAAGGAACACAGCCTCAAGCCGGCTGGCAATCTGACGGCTGACCAGAGGATACACCTCATCCACCCTTCCCAGGATCCGTTTCACGCCGCAATCCAGTAGAAAGCAATGGCCATCGGCCTCCAGCAGGAAACAATTCCTCAGGTATTCTCCACTTCCCCCAAGAGCTCGAACATGTATCATTTCGCATCAAGTATACCTGAAATCGGTCATGGATACAGCCGGTTTTACGCCAGTTTTCTCTTCTCTTATTTGTGACTCGCCGACGAAGGCAGGTCGAGACGACGACAGAGCCTAGGCAATCTCGGAATTGGGTGTCTGTACCGGCTCGTTTTCTGTTTGAACAATCGTCTTCCTCAGGTTTTCCTTCCCCTGCAGGACGGCAATCGCGGCGTTGAGTAGCTTGATTCGAGGGATATCCCCGATTTGACGCTGTTCGTCTGCCTGCTCTCCCTGCCGTCGGTACTGGATGTAGGAAGCTTCGATATCCGGCGTGTTCATCCACTTCTCCGGCCAGCAAATAATCTATTCCTCATCCTGCTCGTCACAATCCACCGTGGTGACAAAACCGGCTGAGCGGGTCATGAAGTCGAGCAGATTCTCGGCAATCGGTCCCCCTCCCTCAATCATACTATGGGAACGGGCGGCAAACTGCTCGCTCTTCAACCGCATCACCTCCGCGACCGACATGGTGTCCGTCTCGCTGAACTCGTAACCTTGATAAACGATGCCGAGACGAGACGCATCCTCAATCTACTTCATCTCAGACTGCTGTTCCTGAGCTGTGGCCTCACTACCATTTCTGGAACGTGGCGATGTGAGATGAGGATATATCTGCCTCCTTCACCCGGTCATTGAACCAATCGGGCATACGGACTAGGATCACGCCAGCCACGGCCCAGCAGGACCTGTGCCTCAGGACAACGCAATCATTGGCAAAAGAGGAAAGCAATATGCACGGACCGTCAAGCAGGATGCCGCAGAAATAGGAGTCCGGCTCTCTGGGACAGCAGGGCGATATCCACCTGGGAACCGGAAAGCCCGACTTCTATCTTTCCTTGTACCCATGTTTCTCCAGCATGACCAGAATCTCCTCCGCCACCACATTCCTGTTTTGGTTCTTCCGCTCGTCCCCTTTCAGATTGGTCTGGCTTGTGAACTTCAGGAAGTTTCTCATGTCATTGCCGCCCTTTGAGAGAATTACTGATTATGGGATATCAAAATTAAATATGATAAAAAATCGTTCTATATCCGTTAGGATTCATACAAAGGCACGAACCTCTGCTTCACCCCATCGACGATTCCTTCGTCGGTCACCACGAATCCCGGCAGGACCGGCAAGGCGGAGGTGGCGTAGCGCAGCACGTTGCCCGGCTGGTCGAACAGGCATGACGAGGCTTGCTCGAACGCCTTGATGGCCCGGCCCACCTCATTCACCGGCTTATCCACCATCAATCCTCCAACGGGGAGCGGCAAGGAGCCAAGCACCTTGCCCTGCAAGGCGGCGGAGAACCCGCCGCCAATCCGTTTCAGCTCGGCAACCGCCAAAGCCGCGTCATCGGGGTTTCGGGAGAAAACGAGGATGTTGTGGCAATCATGGCTCACCGTAGTCGCATAGGCTCCGCGCACCAGGCCGGTATGGGCGAACAAAGCCATAGCATGGCAGGGTTTCCCATAGCGGTTAATCACCGCCATCAGGCATACCTCGGGCTTTGAAGAGAAATCCACAAGCCCGTCCTTTGCAGGATACGCCACATAAGAGGCGCTGTGAAAATGGCCCCCACGCCCTTTGTAGTCCAAGGTGCACACACGTTTTCCAGTGTCCTTCAGCGTAAAGAAGGAAGGAGGCAGATCGGGAATCTGGAGAGTCCCCTCTCCGAAACTATGTGACTTCCCTTGGGGCGTGACCAAACACCGCCCATCACGGGCGACCAGCCTGCCCCCCACGAACACCATCGTCGGGCGGCAACCGTTCAGGTCGGGCAGGATCTGGAAATCAGCGACGAATCCCGGCGCAATCACGCCGAGGTCCTCCAATCCGTACTCGCGCGATGCGTTGTATGAAGCGAAGCGCACGCCGTCGATTGGATCCAAGCCATACGAGACAGCTTCTCCGAAGATCTTGTTCAGATGCCCTTTCTCCAAGATGGTCTCGGCGTACAGGTCGTCGGTACAGAACGAGACATGGTCCTTCCATCTGACTGGCTTAATCGCCTGAATCGCCTTTTGCAGGTTGTTGGAGAGCGAGCTACTCTTTAGATTAATATGCATGCCGAGACGGAGCTTGCGAATACATTCCTCCCCGGTGCGGCACTCATGGTCATTGACCACGCCAGAGGCGATATAGCCATCCAACCGCTGTCCGTCCAGCATGGGGGCATGACCCTGGATGAAGGCCTGCTTCCTCAGGGCGAGGGAGAGCTCGCCTGCCATGCGAGGATTGTTCTCCACCACACCCCGGTAGTCCATCACCTCTCCAAGACCGATGATTTCCGGTTCTTTCAACAGCGACTCGATATCGGAAAGGCCCAGCACCGCACCCCCCTTCTCAAGTGGCGGATTGGACGGCACGCAAGAAGGAGCAAGAAGAAAATGCCGGAGCGGCATGCGCCGTGCTTTGCGAACCATAGCGAGCACCCCCTCCTTGCCCATCACATTTGCGATTTCATGGGGATCACTGATGATGGTGGTGGTTCCCCACACAAGCACCGCGCTGGCGAACCAATCCGGTGTCATCATCGTGCTCTCCACATGGATATGGGTGTCGATGAAGCCGGGGACCAGATAGGCGCCATGGGCATCATAGGTGGTGGCCGCCGTACAGGCCAGTGGAGCATCTTTGGTCGAGACGGCGCAGATTAGGTCGCCAGACACATAGACGTCGGCAGGATATATCTCCCCTGTCACGACATTGACCAGCTTTGCATTGGTGACGGCTACGTCGCAGGGAATGCGGCCCATCGCTGCGTCAATCGCTTTCCTCCGATCGGTCTGTACAGATATCCGCATCACTTACCTCACAGCACGAACTGAAGGCAGGACAATATAGTCAGGATGATTGTCGGAATCGAAGGCAACGCTCCTTTGTCGTGGCGGGCGGAAGTGAAGAGCGCATACGCCCATTTGATGACACAGTAGGCAAGTAGCCCGATTGCAATTCCCTGGCTGATTCCGTAGAACAGCATGGCCAGCATCATGATTGCCACCGGCGGCCATTCGATGTCGGAGAAATCAACGTTCTTCAGTCCCTGTAACATCGAGATGCCGATCATAACCAGCACCGGTGCGGTCGCCGCGTCGGGGATCATCAAGAACAGTGGAGCAAAGAAAATGCAGAGCAGGAACATGATGCCGGTGACAAATGCGGTCAGACCGGTTCTTCCACCAACCTCGACGCCCGAAGCGCTCTCCACGTAGGTCGTCACCACCGCCAGTCCGGTGCAGGCGCCGACACATGTGCCGAACGCATCCACAAGGAACACCTTGCCGATTGCCGGGAAATTGCCGTTCTCGTCCATCATTCCGATTTTACCGGCAAGGCCGAGGGCGGTTGCCAGAGTACCGAAGAAATCACTGATGAAGAAGGCGAAGATCAACGGGATAAACTCCAAGCGGAATGCACCGGGGATGTCAGCCTTGAAACAGACATTCTTCACCGAAGTCCACCCGCCATGGGTCACGAAGCTCTCCGGAAGGTTGACACAGCCCATGCCAAGCCCGATTAAGGTGGTGACGATAATGGAAAGGAGCAACGCTCCTCTGATCCGGTACACGCGACCGCCGATGGAGAACCGGGCGTACGAAAGGAGCAATGTGACGGCGATGCCAATCAGGGCAAGTCTGGTCGTCGGCTGGGAGAGATCGCCGAATCCCTTGAAGTTGGGATTGATGATTTTCGCATTGGACAGCGCGGTGCGGATGATGAACATGCCCAGTCCTGCGCTGATGCCGATCTTGATGTTCTTCGGGATGACTTCCACAATCTTCTCGCGGATATTGAACAGACTGAGAACCAGGAAAATGATACCTTCAATCAGCACCATGCCAAGCGCCTGCTGCCAAGTTCCCAAGTGTGGCAGGACGATGCCGGTGGCGACCACGACACAGGAACCGATTCCAGGCGCAAGCGCGAACGGCAGGTTGGTTGTCAGCCCCATCAGGATGGTAATCAATCCGGAAACCAGGGCGGTGGTGATTAGCACCCCTACACTGTCCATTCCCGCCATACCCATGAATTTCGGGTTGAGAATCAAAATGTAGGCCATGGTCGCGAACGTCGTAATTCCGGCCAGAATCTTCGTCTTCACATTGGTTCCTGCTTTCGCAAGACCAAACCGTGCATTGATGGTGCTGTGCATACAGATCCTCCAGAAGGAAAATCAAGATACGGATAGTATGGTAATATGGTATTACCATTGTCAATAAAGGAAACGACAAGATATCAAAATACAACAAATTACAACACTCAACTCTTGCGAAACATATCGAACTTTACCACGTCGGTATTGTAGAAAGACCGGCCGTAGATAACTGGTTTTCCTCCTTGCTCAAACCCAATTCCGGTCAGGTCAAGCACCGCCTTGCAGGGAAATTCCTTGAAGACGGGATAGACAGAAGAGAGCGACTCGGTGTCAATGCAGGAGACTTCGATTTTGTCACTGATCACCAAAATGCCGCACTGGCGGGCAAGCACCATGAAGTTCGAACCTTTTTTCCATTCCCCTTGGGAGACAGGAGAGGGAAACAGCGAGACAGGAATGGAAGCATCGGAGAGGATTGCATGGATTCCATCGGCTTTGTACAGGCGGATGATCTGATACACCCCGGCTCCCTCTGGGATATCCAATGCCTTGGCCACCACATCGTTTGCCTTGACCGTCCGCACCGAAAGAAGCTCGCAGGAAGAGGAGTGGCCGCTCTGGCGGATCACCTGTCCAAATTCCTTCATGCGGGAAAGGTCCACCTTGATCTGCAACGCGGAACGATTCACATAGGTCCCCCTCCCCTGCAGTCTCACCACGATGCCATCGTTTTCCAGGTCGGACAACGCACGGCGAATCGTGATGCGGCTCACCCCGAGCTTGGCTCCGAGTTCCGACTCAGGGGGAAGTTTAGAGGAACGCGACAAATCCATCGAACGGATGGACCTGAGCAGCGCATCCCTCACATCATCAGCTAATCCTTTCCGGACAATTCGTTGCATGGATTCCACATTAATGGAGGGAAAGAGGGATGTCAAATTCACACGTGGCTGAAAACCGGAAGATTCATAGCAACTTGGATAATTTTCCCCTCAAATACTATGCTGCTCATGAGGTGGATCATGGGCAAGATGGTTCTGTCCCATTTCACCCCGCGCATCCTGCTGAGCCTAACCGCCACACCCGAACGGCTTGACGACAGAATATCCTGAAATGCTTCAACGGACATAAGATGTTGGCAGATCCGCCTCCCCGAGGCAATTAACCGACAATCTCTGGTGCCATTCCACTACTACGGCGCAACTGACGGAACGGACCAGAAAACCCTGAACAAATCAAGGGGAGGATACGAGACTGGCGATTGGGAAATCTGTATATCTCGAGCTCTGCGGCAGAGAAACGCGCCCAATCGATCATCAATATCATTTCCCGCTATGCCGGCAATCCGAGGGAGATGAAATACCCGAGAATCAGCGTCTCCTCCAAGCATGCCTGGTTCATGGCAGATTAATTCAACAGCCATGGCATCCCCTCCCTAGCCCTTTTGTGAACATCAACTAGAGGAGAGCGTAATTCGGCACGTAACAGACTGGAAAAGAAACATATCAATTGTATTTTCGTCGTCGGCTTGTACAATACAGAAACTAATCGACTACCACACCGCTTTCCACAACCGTCAAACAATAGCCCAGTTCCTCGAATATTCTCACATGAATGCCTACGGATCCAGGGGACACCCAATACTTCTTCTCCAAGATCTACGGGAACTCCTGTAAACCCCTCAAAACTGGCTATCCCGCAAATGCTGGTTTGAACCAAAAAAACCACATCCCGAAGGATGTGGCCCCTATGCACGAAACAAGGAGGAATCAGTCCTCTTTGATACCGTAGCGCTTGTTGAATCTCTCGATACGGCCGGCCGTGTCAACAACCTTCTGCTCGCCAGTGTAGAACGGGTGGCAAGCGGAGCAGATTTCAACCTGCAGGTTCTTGGCAGTGGTCTTGGTCTTGATCACGTTGCCACAAGAGCAATGGATCTCGCGAAGCTGATAATCGGGATGAATACCTTTCTTCATAGTCGTCCTCCAACTCTATGTACATCTGCTGGATAGTGCAGCAGACACATTTCTCATCACCCCTGCGTGTTGATGGAACGCAGGAACGCCTCATTATCTTTTGTCTTCTTTATTTTGTCAATGAGGAACGGGGTGACCTCCTGGTCGTCCATATCCCCCACCGCCTTGCGGCAAAGCCAGATCTTGGCAGCCTCGTCGGCGGGAAGCAGCAGGTCGTCACGACGGGTACCGCTCTTCTTGATGTTCATGGCGGGGAAGATACGCCTGTCGGCAAGCTTCCGGTCAAGGATGATCTCGCTGTTGCCGGTACCCTTGAACTCCTCGAAGATGACCTCGTCCATGCGGCTGCCGGTCTCGATCAGGCCGGTAGCGATGATGGTGAGGGACCCTCCTTCCTCGATGTTGCGCGCAGCGCCGAAGAAGCGTTTGGGCTTGTGCAGCGCGTTGGAGTCAACACCACCGGACAGGATTTTGCCGCTGGCAGGAACCGTCTGGTTGTAGGCCCGCGCAAGACGGGTGATGGAATCAAGCAGGATGACCACGTCCTTCTTATACTCGACCAGACGCTTCGCTTTCTCGATGACCATCTCCGCGACCTGGACGTGACGGCTCGCCTGCTCGTCGAACGTACTGGCAATCACCTCACCCTTGACGTGGCGGCGCATGTCGGTGACCTCTTCGGGGCGTTCGTCGACCAGCAGCACAATCAGGACGATATCCGGATAGTTGGTGGTAATCGCGTTGGCGATCTTTTGCATCAGCACTGTCTTGCCGGTACGTGGAGGAGCGGTAATCAGCAGACGCTGCCCCTTGCCGATCGGACTGAACATGTTGATGATGCGTAGCGACACATCTTCCTCCGGAGTCTCCAGGTTGATTCTCTCGTTGGGGAAGAGCGGGGTCAGGCTCTCGAAAGGAGCGCGAACTCGCGCCTTGATCGAATCCTCCCCGTTGACCGACAGCACCCGGAGGATGGCGAAGAAACGCTCGCCGTCACGTGGAGTGCGGACCTGCCCGAAGACGGTATCGCCCGTCTTCAAGCCAAGGCCTTTGACCTGTGCCGGGGACACATAGATATCCTCAGGGCCGGACAGATAGCTGTTGTTCGGACTTCGGAGGAAACCAAAGCCGTCAGGCAGCACTTCGAGGGTGCCGCTGCCAGTGATCACGCCGCCGGCGGCGGAGTGCTTCTTCAGGATCTCGGCCAGAATCTCCTGGTTCTTCATATCCAGCACGCGGTTCTCGTCCAGCCCCTTTTCCACGCCAATCTTGCGGATCTGGTCCTGGGGAAGGCAGGCATAGGCGTTGACGTTGAGTACCGGAGCCTCTGGATGCTCTTCGATATTGATGTCCTGGGGATATTCGTTCTGCGGGTGACGGCTCGGCCGCTGGTTGTTGAGGTTGGAATTGTTGGCGTTTTTCTGGAAACGCTGGTTGTGGCGTCCCTGGCGGTTGTTGAAACGGCGGTTACGGTCAAAATCACGGCGACCACCCTGTTTCTGCTCGTTGAAACCTTCGCCTTGAGGCTCCTCTTGGCGCTGTTCGCCCTGGGGCTCCTCTTGGTTCTGGGACGCGCTTTCCTCGCCCTGATCCTGGGAACGGCTCTCTTCAACATTCCCCACTTCGGGCTTCGGTTCCTCGTGACGCTGCTCGTACGCGGAATCCGTGCTCACTGACGGCTGCCCGATGGCGGGGGATGCTTCAGGAGAAGCGGCTTCAGGAGCCTGTTCCACCACTTCAGGAGCTTTCACCTTCACGGCAAGAGCTTTTCGCGGGGCGCGGCGAACCCTGCGGACGACAGCCTTTTTCTCGCTAGGCTGGGCGGAGGCTTCCACCTTTACTGCTTCTTCTTCGTTGTCAGACATGTAGTATTAACTCCAAGAAAACCCAATTGGTACTGGGAAGATTCACATTTCATAGTACGGGAAATAGTATTTCAACAGCTTTCTACATTCACAGATAAAACTGTCTTTGGATACCAACCACTATAGTAACCCGCCATTTTCGTGTCAAGCAATTCGTTATCGCTTCTACACAAACGACATGCAACCGGCACCCACAGGTGCCGGCAAAGATGTCAGTGCCGCTTCCTCCTGGTGACGATGGTGACGGCAAGGCCAGCGACAAGCGAGAGGATGGAAACCCAGACGGAGAGGTGGGCAAGCCAGTCTCCATAGCGGGTATAGATCGTCTCGGCATGGGAAGAAGAGAGATAGACAGGAACCTCGAAGATGTGCCACATCGCTTTGAACAGCGGCAACTCGTCATGGATTTGCCCGTCTGGGGTGATATAGCAGGAAAGCCCGCTGTTGGTCGAGCGGATCATGGTGCGGCGGTTCTCCACCGAACGGTAGATCGCCATGACTCCATGCTGGATCTCGCTTGCCTCGCTCTGCGACCAGTTGTCGTTGGTCATGTTCATCAGCACGTCCGCGCCACCCCGGACGAACTCGGCATTCAGGTCACCGAAGACATCCTCGAAGCAGATCGGAGTGGAGAACTTGATGCCATCGCTCTCGAAGACGACACTTTCCGTTCCGGTCAGCCACCAGTGGTAGTCGTTCGCCTTCAGGATATTGTATAGGTGCGGCATCGTCTTCTCGTACGGGAAGTGCTCGGTGAACGGCACCAAGTGCTGCTTGCGGTACGTCTGCTTGATCTGCCCGTCGGCGAACATGATGACGGTGTTGTAATCCTCGCGGTTCCACTGTCCATCCTCAAGCTCCGGAGGGAGCGAAGGGTCGGAAAGGACACCTTCCGGATTGCCGGTAATCAGCGGAACGCTGAGCTCCTTGCCAAAGTTGACGAATTCCTCCACCAGCGCGCTGGTGTCAGGGTCGGTAGGATAGTTCTCGTGCCAAGCCACCGAAGGGACAAAGGCGGTCTCGGACCATACCAGGATGTCCGGTTGCCTCGTCATCGCTTCCAGACTCATTTTGCGGAGGTTGTTGAAGTTCCGCTTGTAGGTAGTGTAGCCACCTTTCCACGAGTTGGCGTTATGCTGGACAACGGACACATTCCAAGTGCGGTCAGGCGTCATGTGTTTCCAGTGTTGCCAGCTGACCGTACCGAGGGCCAGCCACAAGGCAAAGCCGACGGAATAGGCGACCACCCAGACCCTGCGGTCCCTCAACCATCCTCGCAGGCTTTCCCTGCGGGCCAATGGCATGGCGATGAAGGCCTGCGGCATGACCACAAGCAGGTTGACGCCCCAGATACCGGTGATCGAAGCGATCTGCACCAGCGGAAGATAGTTCCACAGCGCATAGGCGATCGTCCCGTAGGGGTAGCCGGCGAACCAGCTCTGGCAGAGATACGAGTAGGCGGTCCAGATAAAGGCCTGCACCAGCCAGCTCCACTTCCTGCACCAACTGTCAGCCATTTTCAGACAGGGGAAAAGCAACGCCATCTCCCCGCCCTTGATGATCGTGACGATGAAGATCGCGAGTGGATGAAAGTTTTTCAGCCAGTAATTGAAGAACAGGTAGAACATGAACCCGTAAAAGAAGCCATAGAAAGGAGTGGCCGCCGGACGGGTACGATGGATGACGACAAATACCGGAATCAGCGCGAGAAAGGCGAGGAAACCGAATCCGCTCTTCGAGAGAAAGCCTGGGAACGCCAAGGAAAGGACGAAAGAGCTGGCCAATAACAACAGAACCTCAGAACAATATGTTCCAAGGTTCCGCTGTTTCTTTCCGTTGTCCGTCTGCTGAACCACGCTCAGTTCTCCTCGTGGTTCCGAAGGTTCCAGACATAGTCCTTCAGCTCTTTCCCCGGACGGAAAATCGCCACGCCATGCGTCGAGACCGAGACAATCTCGCCAGTCTTCGGATTACGGGCTTTCTCTCTCCCCTTGCGGGTACGGACCTCGAAGGTACCGAACCCTCTGAGCTCGATGACCTGGTCGTTTTTCAGACCTTTCTTCACTTCCTCAAAAAACTCGTCAATGATCAAATGGATGTCATTGCGATTGAAACCATGAGTCTCGTGAAGATTCTCAATAATGGTAGCTTTGGTAAGCTTATTGGAATCTGCCATGACCTACTCTCCTCAACCGTTAATTCGCAGCCTGAGCAGGAGCAGTTTCCTTCGGTGCGCCGGCAACCAGCTTATTGTAGTGGCGAGTAAGGCGGGACTTCTTACGGTCTGCGGTGTTGCGCTTCAGGGCATTCTTGCCGACAGCGGAATCGAGCAGCTTCACGGCAAGCGCCAGCTTGGTGGCGGCCAGTTCCTTGTCGCCTGCTGCGACAGCGGCGCTGAAGCCCTTGCAAGCGGTGCGGACAGCACTCTTGGTCTCACGATTTCTCTCTCTGCGCACAATGTTCTGGCGTGCTCTCTTCTCTGCAGACCGATTTCTCATCCTAGATCCTCCAACACTGGAAAAACCAATGTATTTCTATTTGGTAGTATTCTTTACTTGTAATCAGCAAATTAACTGACGGCTTAACAACATAGCACAGACTATAAAATGGGTCAATACAATGCTTTATTGAATTTTTATTCTTTACCGAAGAGCTCGTCCATGTACTCTTGGGAAATCTCCCATCGTTTCGTCTCTTCCTTATAGATGCAGGCGCTCGCGGGTATGGTCAGCATCCGACCCTCGGCTCCACTCAGGGTCAACTGCTTGGAAAGAATGTTCACCTCGGACACCTTCATCAGCTCGTCACCCACCTTCAGCCTGCTCCCCTCCTGCGGGTACTTGGCCTTTTCCTCGGCATAGAAGTCGTACTCGAAGGCAAGGCAGCAGAGCAAGCGTCCGCAGGGACCGGAAATCTTCATCGAGTTGAGCGAAAGGTTCTGTTCCTTCGCCATCTTGATCGAAACCGGGTTGAGCTTGTCCGTCATGGCATGGCAGCAGAAATCACGGCCACAAATGGCCAGCCCGCCAAGCACCCGGCTCTCGTCACGGACGCCAATCTGGCGTAGCTCGATACGGATGCGGAAGACGCTGACCAAGTCCTTGACCAGCTCACGGAAGTCGACACGGACGTCGGCAGTGAAGAAAAAGAGGATTTTCGGCTCGCCCAGCAGGAAATGGGCGGTGACTAGCTTCATGTCCAGCTTGTGGAGGGCGATCTTCTCGCGGCAGATCCGCATCGCTTCCTCTTCTTTGCCGGACAGTTCCTGGTAACGGGCCAGGTCGCTCGGCGTGGCGAGACGGACAATCCACAGGGCATCCCCCGCCAGCTTCACCTTTTCCGGATCCCTCTGGTCGATGCACATCTCGCACTCGGAACACTCGTCGACGTCGGGATCCTCGTTCCAAACAATATCGTCCACCACCGGATTCCCGTCCGGTCCAAGCCCGCCACTGGCCGCCAAAGGCTGGTCGTCGACTGTCTCGACAGGGACCTCAGCCTCGCCGCCATCATAGTCGGCACGGCAACGCGCACAGGCACCCCGGATATCGGTCGACCCCGCCTGATAGGGTTTTCCCATCCGCGAAGCGTCGGCAACGACGATACCCAGGTCCAAGCCATAGCGCGTCGGCATGACGACACTGATGCCCGGGTAGAGCATGCTGTCCCACGCGCAGACGGAGAGCTCGTTGCTGGAAGGATTTTTCACCAGATAGATGTAGCCGCTATCCGGGTGATTGCTATGTGTCTGTCCTTCATCAGGACGATACTGTTCTTTTCTCATAGGAGAGAAACCTAGCACGACAATGCCGATTTGTCAAACCCACTTCGCGTAAGTGTTTCTCTTGATGGAAGTTAGCATGTTTGACCAAGCCATCTGGAGCATGGTATATTTTGCATCAACCATGAAACAACCGTATATCCGGCCCTTCCAGGTGGGAAGCGCCGTACTGCAAGGCAACCTGTTCCTCGCTCCGATGGCGGGATATACCGATATACCCTTCCGCTCGCTGTGCATCAAGCACGGGGCGGACCTCACCTATACCGAGATGGTCAGTGCCGAGGGGCTGTATCGCGACAGCGACAAGACCGAAGAACTGATGGAGCGGGCATCCAACGAGCAGAACTATGCGGTGCAGCTCTTCATGGGAAGTCTCGACCCAATCGAGAAAGCGGTGGAGAAGACCATCCCCTACCATCCAGTGATGATCGATATCAACGCTGGTTGCCCGGTTCCCAAGGTAACCCGTACCGGAAGCGGCTCGGCGCTGATGAAGGATCCGGAGCTGGCAAGACAGATGGTCAAGCGGATCACCGAGCTGACCGACATCCCCGTCTCCATCAAGTTCCGCCTCGGCTGGGACAACCAGTCGGTCAACTTCCTGGAGTTCGCCGACGCCGTGGCCATTGGAGGAGCCAGCGCCATGACGCTCCATACCAGAACCCGCACCGAGGGGTACGCCCCCTATGCCCACCAAGAACGGCTGAAGGAACTCTGCGACTTCCGGACAAAGCACTGGCCCCAGGTGCGCGTCATCGCCAGCGGCGACCTCTTTACGGCAGCAGACGTCGTCAAAGTGCTGAGGACATACGAGGTCGATGCGGCCATGGTGGCCCGTGGGGCGATTGGGAACCCTTTCATCTTCGAGGACGCCAAGGCGCTGGGCTCAGGAAAGGAACCGATGCCCTTGACCACCGGCCGCCGCATCCAAGCGCTGATGGAGCATCTGGACGCCACCATCGAGAAATACGGAGAGCGGAGCGCCTGTCACCAGATGCGCAAATGCGCCTCCTTTTACCTGCGTGGCATGCAGGGGGTGCGCGAGGCGAAACAGGCATTCAACACCACCGAAACAAGAGCGGATTATGCACATATTTGCGCAAGGTTGACGAGCGTAAATTGATGGTGGTACGTTTGAG
>CAJMOS010000081.1 GCA_905215015.1 uncultured bacterium
GCCAGGCCCAATCCGGTGCCCTTGTCCCCTTTGGTGGTGAAATAGGGCTCGAAGATCTTGCCCAGGTGTTCGGGCTTGATGCCGGTACCGGTATCCTCCACACCGAGGACCACCGAGTCCCCGTCCAGATTGAGCGACAGGGTGATGTCGCCACCTCCCGGCATGGCCGCCATGGCGTTGCGGATCAGGTTGAGCAGCACCTGCTTGATCTTTTCCGCGTCGTACTCCACGCGGGTGACGCTGCTGGAGAAGCTGGTGTGGATCTGCACCCTGTGCTGGCTCAACTCCGGCCTGACGAACTCTACGGTCTCGTTGATGGTCGGCTCCAGGTCCTGCAACCTGAGCACCACGTTCATCGGCCTGACAGCGAACAGATAGTCGACGACAATCGAGTTCAACCGGTCGATCTCCTCGTAGAGGACATCCAGATACTGCTTGGACTGCTCCAGGGTCATGCTGCCGTTCTTTTTCAATTTCCGGCTCATCAAGTCCAGGTAGATCTTCATGCCGGCCAGAGGGTTCTTGATCTCGTGGGCGACGCTGGCAGCCATGGTGGTCATGCTGGCAAGATACTCGCTCTGGTGGAGTTTCGCCTCCTTCTGGTTGTCCTCAGTCACATCGTCCAGTATGACCAGGAAAGAGCCGAGCAACGCGTCGGTACGCACCACCCGCACCCGGATGGTCTTGATTGTCTCGCCCCATGGAAAGTCAAACTCGTCTTTGGCGGGGCTGTCGCCCCTCAGGCAGGCATCCACATAGGAGAGGATCTCCTTGCTGTCGACAACGTCGTCCAGCATCATTCCTTCCCATCCGGAGCGCTTATGCGACGGCGCGAAGAGCGGGATCAGGGTCCGGCAGTTCTGACTGATATACTCCACCTCATGACCGCTGGAGACGAGAACCACCCCCTCCTGCATGGAGTCGATGGCGGCCTCGAGCTTTTCCTCGTCGCTGTTCAGGTCCTTGATGATGGCGATGACCTGCTTCTGGTCAAGCTGGCCGATTTTTGCCAGCGCCTTGTTGACGAACCGGTTCATTCCTTTCCCTCCTCCCACAATTTCAGGCACAGGTTCTGGATCAGGAGCCTGCGGTCCTGGTTGTAAAGGACGGCCGCGCTTTCCAGCGAGGAAACAAGGCTGGAAAGCTTGCGGGCCTTGGCAAGCGGAATCCGGCCATCCAGGAAATCCCGCTCGAAGAGGTCCAGCAGGCTCTGCAGAAAGAACTCCAGGGCGCTCTGGCTGGTGCACACTCCGGACAGCAGGGTGACGTCCCCGCTTTCCAGCACGCCGCCCCGCAAAGACAACGAGGCCAGTCTGGACGCCCACTCCTTCAACGCGGAGGCATCGCTGCCGCTGCCGGCAAGAAAGAACTCCTCAAAACTGGCGTAGGGCTTCTCCGGATAGCTGGGAGCCAGCAGCCGCGTGACCGAAGCTCCGTCCAAGGGCGGGAAACGGTATTTCCTCACCCGGGAAAGAATGGTGGACAGAAGCCGCTCGGGGTGGGTGGAGACGAGGATGAAATAGACTCCAGAGGGAGGCTCCTCAAGGATTTTCAGCAGGCTGTTCCGTGCCGAGACGTTGGCCTCCTCGACCCCTTCCAGAATCACGAACTGCCGTTTTCCTCCGACGGTGGTCTGGTGGGCCCAGTCGTCGATGGCCCGCACCTGGTCGATCGAGAGGGTCGTATCCTTGCGCTCGACCGACTCCAGCTTCTTCAGCGCCTCCAGATACGCCTTCTCGAACTTCTGCGCCCCTTTCTCGTCATCCTCGTCGGCGGTCTTCAGCGAGAGGAGCAGGTCGTTGAGGGCGCCTGCGGCGGCGAAGGCCGGCTTCTGCGAGCTGCCCGCCGTCTTCAACAGGGCGCCGTGGTAGCCAAACAGGGCGATGCGGGTGGCCCTGACCAGCTGTTCCTTGCTGGTCAGGGTGCGCAACCTGCGATATACCCCGACATAGGTCCTGAGAATCGAGGCCTGGTCCCTCTGGCTCAGGATGACCAGGTTGTTGTCCTCCAGCAGCCGGCTTGCCCGGCAGGCGGGACACTGGCAGCCGTCCGCCCCGTCCTTCTGGCAGGAGAGGATCCGGACCGTCTCCAGGGCAGTGGTCATTTTCAGGCTGTAGCGGGGTCCGCAGAACAGGACCGCCTGGGGGAATTCTCCCGAGACCACATCCCCTTCGAGCACGTCGCAGAGATGAGGCTGGTAGGGCCGGATTGCTTGGTACATCAGTGCACGCTCTCCTTGACGGCGCGTATCGCGGCAGGCAGGTACGGGTCGATGATGCGGGTGATGAACTGGCTGGAGCTGAACAGCGGCGCCACGTTCAACAGCTTCTGCGACCTCATCGCATAGCAGATCACGGCGACAACCAGGAAGGTGGAAAGGAAGCCCCAGAAAAAGCCCAAAAGCCGGTCGACAGCCTCAAGCCCCACGCTCAGGTCGATCACCCTCTGGAGGATTGACGCGGCAATCCGGACCAGCACGAAGGTGACCATGAACAGGACGACGAAGGCCAAGAGCGAGGCGGGAAATACCGATAGGTCGAAGGTTCGCATGAACAGGCTCGCGACGGGAACGGTGAACATCAACCCGCCAATCGTCCCAAGCACGTAGCCTGCGCTCCGGCTGAAGCTTTCGATGAAACCCACCAGGGCGCCCCCGATCCCCCCGATCATCAGGATCAGGAAAAGGATAACGTCCAACGCATTAAAGAAATTTCCCCCAAGGGTAATACCCCAACTCATTTGCTTGCTCCTACTTGCTCGATTACCTCGGCGACACGCTCGGCCGCGTCGCTTCTCTCCAGCGATTTGGCGTTCCGAGCCATCGTTTCCAAATCTCCCGGGTTGGAGAGAAGTTTCTCCACCATGGTGGCAAGGTCTTTCCCCTCTGTCCAGACCAAGGCCGCGCCCGCCTGTTCCATCCGCCTCGCGTTGACCACCTGGTCTCCCCTGCTCCCGCTTGTCAGAGGAATCAGGATGGAGGGCTTGCCATAGTGGCAGATCTCCGAGATGGCTCCCGCCCCGCTTCGGGAAACCACCAAGTCGGCAGCCTCGTAGAGGGCCGCCATGTCGCTTGTGATAAACTGGCACTGATGGTAGCCTTTGTGACGGATTCCTTTCCAGTCCCGACTCCCGCATTGATGCCAGACGGCCGCTTGCCGGCAAATCGCGTCCAATTGGTTCCAGATCAATGAATTGACCTCCTTTGCCCCTTGGCTTCCCCCAAGCACCAGGATGAGCGGGCCGGCGATTCCCTTCTCCTTTTTGAAGTCCCTTCCCGAAGGAACCGACAAGCTGGGCCTGATCGGGTTTCCGGTCACCACCACTTTCTCTTGGGGAAACTCCTTCCCCGCGCCTTCGAACGGGACGCAAATGCGGCTCGCGTAGCGGCTGCTGATCCGGTTGGCAAGCCCGGCTGTCGCGTCCGACTCATGGATCACCACAGGGATGCGCAACAGATGCGCCGCCAGCACCGGCGGAACGCTGACATACCCCCCCTTGCTGAAGAGCACGTCGGGCCGGTAGCGGAAGAGGATCGCCAGGCTTTGCAGGAATCCCAACAGGACGCCAAAGCCGGAAAAAAGCGTCTTGAAGGTGAAATACCTCCGGAGTTTCCCGCTGAAGATGCCGGCATAGGGAACGCAGGCAGACTCGACCGCGTTCCGCTCGCCCTTCTTGCGGCTTCCGATGAACAGGCACTCATACCCTGCCTTGGTCTTCAGGATGGCATGCACGGACAGCGCGGGCAGGACATGGCCGAGCGTCCCTCCCCCCGTATAGCAGACTCTCATACCCTCATGGTATCAAAACCGGGTCGTTTTGACACTGTTTTTCCTGCAAAAAAGTAAAATCCCGAGAATGCTTTCCTTTGCATCTTCTTTTCGATATACTTACGATGGTTATATTCAGTTTTTGATTCTTCCAGAAAAGAGAGTTACGTCGACATATGAGTTTATTGACCAAGATATTCGGCACCAAGCAGGACAAGGACTTGAAGCTCCTCTGGCCTCTGGTGAAGAAAGTCAACGACCAGGAGTCTTGGGCGAAGAGCCTGAAGGACGAGGATTTTCCAAAGCAGACCGCAACGTGGAAGGAAGAGGTAGCCAAGGGAACCAAGCTTGACGACCTTCTTCCGAAGGCCTTCGCCTTGGCCCGCGAGGCTTCCCTCCGGGTCCTTGGCCAGCGTCAATATGATGTGCAGATCATGGGCGCCATCGTCCTGCACCAGGGCAAGATCATGGAAATGAAGACCGGTGAGGGAAAGACCCTCTCCTGCGTCCCTGCCGCATACCTGAACGCGCTGGACGGAAAGGGCGTGCACATCGTCACCGTCAACGATTACCTTGCCGGACGTGACGCCGGCTGGATGGGTCCGATCTACCAGTTCCTCGGACTGACGGTCGGCGCGATCCTCAGCCAGATGGACAACGAGACCAGGCGGAAGAACTACGCCTGCGACATCACCTACGGCACCAACAACGAGTTCGGCTTCGACTACCTGCGCGACAACATGAAATGGAGCGCCCAGGAGAAGATCCAGCCGAAGCACCACTACTGCATCATCGACGAGATCGACTCGATCCTGATTGACGAGGCCCGTACCCCGCTGATCATCAGCGGCCAGGCCGAGGACGATTCCCGGCAGGTGCTTGGCGCCCGCCTGATCGCCCCCTTCCTGAAGGAATGCGAGAAGGACCCGAAGACCAACGACTACTATGAGGAAGATCCGCTGGCACGCTTCGACAAGAACGCCCCGAAGTTCGACCCGAAAGGCGACTACAAGCTGGACGAGAAGCAGAAGTCGGTCTCCTTCACCAACGACGGCATGACCCACATGGAGGAACTGCTGCAGAAGAACCACATCATCACCGGCAGCCTCTACGATACCGAGAATTTCGAGTACGTCCACTATGTCACCCAGGCGGTCCGCGCCCTGCGGCTTTACCAGAACGACGTCGATTACATCGTCAAGGACGGCAAGGTCCAGATCGTCGACGAGTTCACCGGCCGCATCCTTTATGGAAGGCGCTACAGCGACGGCCTGCACCAGGCCATCGAGGCAAAGGAAGGCATCAAGGTCATGGCCCAGAACCGGACCCTGGCCACCATCACCTTCCAGAACTTCTTCCGCATGTACGACAAGCTCTCCGGCATGACCGGTACCGCCGAGACCGAGGCGCCTGAATTCATGCAGATCTACAAGCTGGATGTCGTCGTCATCCCGACCAACCGCCCGGTCATCCGTGAGGACAAGCCGGACCTTGTCTATTTCAACGAACAGTTCAAGTTCCAGGCGATCTGCCAGGAAATCAAGCGGGTACACGAGAAAGGCCAGCCGATTTTGGTCGGCACGATCAGCGTCGAGAAGAGCGAGCTGCTCAGCAAACTGCTCTTCCGCATGGGCATCCCCCACGAGGTGCTGAACGCCAAGAACCATGCCAGGGAAGCCTTGATCATCGAGAACGCCGGCGCCAAGGGTGCCGTCACCATCGCCACCAACATGGCGGGCCGTGGAACCGACATCAAGCTTGGCGGATCTCCCGAGCATATGGCCCGCAAGCTGGTGGGCACCAAGGCCACCCCTGAGGAGTTCAAGGCTGCCCTTGAGAAGATCAAACCGACCTGGCAGAAGCAGTACGAGGAGGTCAAGGCCTTGGGCGGCCTGTACGTCCTCGGCACCGAACGCCATGAGTCACGCCGTATCGACAACCAGCTGCGCGGCCGCAGCGGCCGTCAGGGCGACCCGGGCGAGAGCCGTTTCTACGTCTCGCTTGACGACAACCTGATGAGGCTGTTCGCCAGCGACAACATGAAGGCGATGCTGGGCAGGCTTGGCATGCAGGACGGAGAGCCGATCGAGCACAAGATGCTGACCAACGCCATCGAGAAAGCCCAGAAGCGTGTCGAGGAGCGCAACTTCGAGATCCGCAAGAACCTGCTGGAGTACGACGACGTGCTGAACGAACAGCGCAACTACCTGTATGCCCAGCGCGACGAGATCCTGCAGAGCAAGGACCTGATCAGCCGTGTCATCAACCACACCCATGAGATGTCCCAGAAAATGGTGGACGACGCCTTCGCCGGAAAGAAGGAGGAAATCGCCTCCACCATCTGCGACGCGTTCAAGAAGAACTTCTTCTACGAGATCCAGCCTCTCGAGGGAGATGACGTGACGAAGGAACAGTGGGTCAACCATCTGAACGCCTTCCTGAACAAGAACATCGCCGACAAGATCAACCTGACCGGACCGGGGCCTTTCAACGAGTTCCTCCGCTTCAACTACCTGAGGCAGATCGACCTCCGCTGGCAGGACCACCTCGGCGAGCTGGAAAGCCTGCGTGAGGCCGTGGGTCTCAGGACCTATGCCCAGCGCAACCCGCTTGTCGAGTACAAGGTCGAAGGCTTCGAGATTTTCCAGTCGATGCTGGACAACATCTCGAACTTCATGGCCCAGCTGCTCGTCAGGGTGCAGGTCAAGCCGAGGACCGAAGCGACAAAGGCGTAGGAACGACCCAGACAATGTCATCGAATCCACACTGCTCCTTGCATGGGGCAGTGTTTTCTTTTTGCGCTCTACAGAGGATGAACCGGAAACCCAAGAAGTCAGGGAAAACGGTATACGGCCAACCGCAAGCTCCAAGTGCTCCAGAAACAGACCATGCAGAAATTTTGCGAGCGCAGTGGGGATGCATGCGGATGGAGAGCGGCAGGAAAGCCGCAATGCCTCCCCCTGTCAGCAGAGGATAAGCCTCGCCCCTGCGGCTTGGTACTGCGACTGCAAGGACTGGGACAGGGCCATATCGGTGTAGATCGCCTCAAAGTCCCTTGTATCGGCGAAACGGATGAAAGCCTTTCTGTCCATTTTTGAGGAATCGCAGAGAAGGAAACTGTGGTCCGTGCGGGTAATGACCGTGCGTTTTACGGATGCTTCGACTTCCTCTGCACAGGAAACGCCAAAATCCGGGGAACAGGATGAGGCGCCAAGAAACGCCTTCGCAAAATGGAAGCCATCAAGGAACGAGACCGTCGAATAGTCCATGAGCCCGCCGTAGAGCGGCTGATAGCAGCCGGGACAGGAGACGACACGGATCTTCGGCCGCGAGGAGAGCTTTACCAGGGCCGGCAGACAGTTCGTGACGACGGTGAGGCTGATCTCCGGCAGAAGGTCGATCATGGGAATGACCGTTGTGCTGCAGTCGAGAAACAGGACGTCGTTCTCTGTGATGGAGGAGGCCGCCTGTGCGGCAATCAGGGATTTCTCTCTGTGGTGGTTCCTGCCACGGCGCTCGAAGTCCTCGAAAGGCGGTACCGCTTCCTTCAGTTCAGCGCCACCGTACTGCATCTTGAGAATGCCCTGTCTTTCATAGAAGTGCAGGTCCCGCCGGATCGTCATCGTCGTAACCTGGAAGCGGGCCGCGAGGTCCTGCACGGAGACTTTGCCGTCCTGCCTCAGGGCTTCGAGGATCCGGATGCGGCGTTCGCTTCCCGACATTTCTTCTTTTTGTTTCATCAAACAATAATTCCTCCGTAAAAAGCTAAACAAAACATAATAAAACATTAAATATTGTTTGATTATATGCTATCCTCCTAGCAGACACAAGCGGAAAACGTCCTGAAAGGAGAACACGATGGAAGACAGCGGCAGAAGGAAATACCTGTTTTTTGATATCGATAACACTCTGGCAGTCGGAATCCCCGGAGAGCAATACATTCCGGACAGTACGAGAGAGACCCTGAAGGGACTCCGTAAAGCCGGTCATTTCACGGCGATCGCTACGGGGAGAGCCCATGCGATGGCCGAAGACTACCGGAAGAAGCTTGGCTTTGCCAACATGGTCTCCGACGGTGGCTATGGCATCACCGTGGAGGGAAAGCTGAAAGAACTTCGTCCGCTTCCTTACGAGGCATGTCTTGCTGTCATCAAAGAGTGTGAGGAAAAGGAAATTCCATGGGCGGTACAGGTCGATGATTCCGACACAAGACTTGCGCCGGACGACCGCTTCTCTACCTTCACCCATGACATCTACATGAAGACAAGGGTGGTTCCGGGACTGGACGTCACGAAGTTTCCCGCAATCTACAAGATGTACATCGCCGGCCGGTATCCCGTTGAGAATGGCATCGAGTCCCTGAGGGCTGTTCCGCACTGCCGGTATCACGAAACGTACTTCTTCGTCGAGCCCGCCGACAAGGCCTACGGGATCCGGAAGATGGTCCGCATGCTGGGCGGGGACCTGAAGGATGTTGTGGTCTTTGGCGATGGGATGAACGACCTGTCTATGTTTTCGAAGGAATGGACATGCGTGGCGATGGGCAACGCAGTGCCGCAGCTGAAGGAAAAGGCAGATTTCGTGACGAGAAATGCATCGGATGACGGGATTTATTATGCCTGCAGGAAGCTGGGACTGCTGGGGGAAGAACTGCAATGACAAGAAGAATCCTTATGACCATAACAGGGACGTTCCTCATAGCGGTGTGTGTATCGCTGATCCGGAGGATTGCCTGGGGTGTCGATCCATTCACCTGCCTCATAGGCGGGCTCGAAGTCCTGACGGGTCTTACCTACGGCCTTCTCCTTGCAATCATCCTGGGTATCCTGCTCGTTGTGACATTCATCTTGGATAAGCATTACATCGGCCTTGCAACATGCATCACCCTGTTCCTGCAGGGCACCATGGTGGACCTCCTGGAGAAGCGGGTCGTCGCCCGATTCCCTCCTGTCCCGGATATCACCATGAAGCTGTTCATGATGGCGGTGGCGTTGTTCTGTCTTTGTTTTGGCACATCGCTCTATATCGTCTCCGACCTCGGCGTGTCCGCGTACGATGCCATATCACTGATCCTTTCCGAGAAGAAGGGATGGAAGTACCGCCTCTGCAGGATCCTTACGGACGTCCTGTGTGTAGGAACCGGAGGCCTCCTGGGTGGTGACGTAGGGATCCTCACCATCATCACCGCGTTCTGCATGGGGCCGCTGACCAGTTGGATGAACGTGCACTGGTCAGAGCCAATCCGATACGGGAGAAGAAGGAAGATCAATGGAAGCCTCAGGGAGCGCAAGGCGGATGAACGTCAGATCGTCTGACTCTCACGGTCCAGCACCATCTCGAAGGCGATATCGGCACGCTCAAAGGGAAATTTCTTCCGGTCGACCGGAATCTCCTGAAATCCGAACTTCCGGTACAGGCGCACGGCGTGGGTGCACTTCCGGTTTGACGCCATGATGATGCGCGGCACGCCCTTCTGTCGCGCGTAATCGATGCAGGCCGTCAGGCAGGCGCTTCCGGCGCCGGTTCCCGTGTACATGCCCCGCGCTGCAAGCTTCATGATTTCCCAGTCCCCGTCTTCCCGTGGCGCGATCATGCAGGTCGCCATGGCATGGCCGTCATCGTCAATCGCGAAGAAGATCTGGCCTCCGCGAGCGAGGTACGGGTCGATGTCCGAGAATTCCTTCTCATCCTGCGGCTCGACAATCTGGAACATGGATTTAATCCACGCCAGGTTCATCTCGATGAAGTCCTTTCTGTACTTCTCAGCAAATGGTATGATTTTCATTTCCTTTCCTTCCCTTTTCCAAGAATCTCCGTAATGGTATCCAGCGCTTCTCCAAGCCTTTTTTCATCCTCCGGCGTCAGATTTCCAAGGACACCGCGGATCTCCGCATTGGACATGGCGATGAAGTCCTCGGCGCGCCGCTCCCCCCGCTGTGTCAGGTAGAGCCGGAACGCCCTTCCGTCCTCCAGCGAGGGTTCCCGCCGGATGTATCCGTCCCGGATATGCCTCGCGAGGATCCGGCTCAGATAGCTCTTGTCGAGCTGCATCGAGCGTGATATGTCCTGCGCCGTGCACCCCTCGCGCTCATGGATCTCAAAAAAGATCCTTGCCTCCGGGACGGAGTATTCCGATCCCAGGTAATGGTTGCCCAAAAGGCGCATGGAGGGCATGTAGAACCGGTTGAACGCCCGCACCCTCTCCACAATGGTTTGCTTTGGTCTGTCCCGTTCCATGGCAGGTCTCCTATTAGTTGACTTTAGCAACTATATACCGCAAAGAAGTGGACAATGTCAACTATATGGACCTGCTTTTTGGGTCTGTCTGGCTGCTTGCCCACACGGTCAGCGTATCAAAGGGTACGGAAGGCTGATTCGATTTGCAGGTTGGTTTCCGGGCAGGGAATACCCGTTTCCGCTGTGTGGCTATCAGGAATGGCTTAGTGTAGCCTACAGACGCGGCGTCACCCTTCCCTAGAAGAAGCTTGCCGGGTCGAGGGCGTAGCTGCTCTGCTCCAGCTTGAAGAAGAGCTTCGGGGTATCCCAGGTGGTGCCGCTCGTTCCGATGGTGCCGATCATCTGTCCGGCACTCACCTTGTCCCCTCCCCTGACATCGACCGACTCGAGATGGGCATAGGTGGTCTTGTAGCCGTCAGCATGGCTGATGACCACGAACCGTCCCCTTCCCTGGGGCTCGATACCGACGTCCACCACGTTGCCGTCGGCGCTGGCGAGGACCGCGTCGCCCCAGGTGCCCTCAATCAGGATGCCATTGCCATCAACGGGGTCAGAGGCGCTCTGGGTGAAGGACAGGACGACTTTTCCCTTGGTCGGCTTCTGGAAATTGACCGTGGCGACTTCGGCGGCGCTGCCGGAAGCGGTACTTTGGGCAGTGGAATCCGGAATGAAAAGCTCCTGGCCGGGACGAATCATGTCGCTGGTCAGGCCGTTGAGGTCCATCAGCGTATGCCAGCCCATGTTGTAGGACCGGGCGATGGTGGAAAGCATGTCCCCGCTCTTGACGACGTAGATCTGGCCGTCACGGTCCGGGATGCGGAGCGTCACGCCCGCTGTGATCGCGTTGACGTTGCGGATCTGGTTGACGTTGATCAGCGTCTGGGTCTTCAGTCCATAGCTCTGGGCGATCGAGTCAAGGCTCTCGCCATCCTTCACCTGGTGGTCGGCGAACTGGACCATGTTCTTGGTGTTCCGTACGATCTTCGGAGTCTCGTCAAGGCTGACCGCCGTGGTCGTGCGGGTCACCGTCGGCTTGCTTGGTTCCTGAGGCAGGGCAGCAGGAGCCGGGGTTTCGCTTTTCGGCACATCGGCAATCACGACGGAGGGAGCGTCCTCCACCTTCTGCACCTCGGCTGCGACAGGAGGCTGGACCTGCACGACATCCGTTTGCTGGCTGGCAGGCTGGTCGTTCGGGGAAGGAGCAGGAAAGAGCTTGTTCCACAAAAGGACGATGGCGAGCAAGACTATGACGAATCCTAGCAGGATGACAACGGTGAAGATCAATTTTCTCGGCTTGCCGCCAGTGCGGAGGTCGGAACCATCATCCTGGATGCCATCGTAACTATCTCTTGTCATGCTCGACTTTCCCTTATCAGTAATGGTATCATAGCATCCAACATGGCAAGTAGTCAAAACCATACTCGAACCTTCTGGATTGCCACGACCCTTGCCAGTCTGGCGGTCTTCACGCTGATGGGACGCCTCGTCTGGGTCACCATGACGGCAGGCAAAACCCGGGAATACCAGGACCCGGTCGTCTCCGAGCGGGTCGTGCGGGGAACCATCTACGACCGTGGCGGGCAGATCCTGGCAATCGAGACCCCTTCCTACAACCTCTATTTCCGGCTCTCCCAAATCAAGGATATGGAAGCCATTGCCGCTCTGGTCTCCCCCTACATCGGCATGTCCGTCGAGGAAATCAAGCGGCAGGTATCCCGCTACCAGACCTATGCCTTGGTACGCAGGGATATCGGGGAAAGTGACGCGGTCGCGCTGCGGAATGCGGTCAGGCAAGCCGGGCTGTCCAACGCGGTCGACATCGACAAGCATGTCAGCCGGACCTATCCCGCCAGCTTCCACGCCTCGCAGACCATAGGTTTCGTGGACACCAACAACCGCGGGCTGGAAGGAATCGAGTACGCCCAGGACGCCAACCTTTCCCCTCTGCCACTTTTAGGTTCCCCGGAGACCTCGTACGGGCAGGACATCACCTTGACGCTGGATATCGACGTGCAGTATCTGCTCGACCTGGAGATGCAGCGCATTGCCCAGGAGCACCTGCCCGACTACGCCATCGGCATCGTCATGGACGCCAAGAGCGGCGACATCCTGGCCCTTTCCAGCTATCCCTGGTACGACACCAACGACATCGCCTCCTCTTCGGAGACCAGCCGCCTGAACCACGCGGTCAACTATCTGTACGAGCCCGGATCGGTCTTCAAGGTCTTCAGCCTCTGCGCGGAGATGGAAATCGGACAGGCGGACCTGTCCACCCCTTTCATCTGCGACGGGTCCTTCACATTTGACGGCATCACCATCGGCTGCCATGAACCGCACGGCGCCGTCACCCCACGGGAGATGATCTCCCTGAGCTGCAATGGAGCGGTGGCGAACTGGGCGCTGCAGACCGACAGCAAGAGGTTCTATGGGATCCTCGACCAGTTGGGGTTCAACAGGGCATACGATATCGGGCTCCCCTCCCGCAGCCGGGCACGCATCGCGGACCCCTCCACCTGGTCGGCGCGCAGCAAGGCGACCATCAGCTTCGGGCAGGAGGTATCGGTGACCGCCCTGCACCTGGCAGCGGCCGCCACGGCATTGGCAAACGGCGGTTCGATGCTCGAGCCCCACCTGATACTGAAGCGGAGCAAGGGAAACGAGACCGGAAACATCGGAGAGACGCTCTTCCAGCGGGAAATCACCAAGAGCGGGCAGATCTTCTCCGAGGAGGTAGCCCGCAAGGTCCTGGACTACATGCATAGCGCCACCGAGGTAGGGGGCACAGCCAGATTGGCGGCGGTCGAGGGAGTCAACGTCAGCGCGAAGACCGGCACCGCCCAGCTGTACAACCCGGAGACCCATAGCTACAAGGATGGGGGCAATCTGGCAAGCACCTTGGCCCTCGTCCCCACCGAGGACCCGGAGTACATCATCTACATAGCCGCAGGCAATCCCAAAGGGAACACCATCTGGGGGGCCAATATCGCAGGTCCTGCCGTCGGCAAGGTGGTCAAGGGCCTGGTCAGCCAGGGAAAACTGGCGAGCAACGTCTCACCGGTGCTCTGACACAGGGGCGACCACGTAGAACTGCACCTCGCAGCGATGCTGCGAGGAGAACAGTTTCTTTTCCGTGTAATCCCGGCGGAAAACGACACGCACGCCGTCCCCGAACTGCTCGTGGGCACCACGGAGCGCCGTATCGTAATCCGACCCGATGAGATGATGCAGCTGCATGCTTACAGTATATACCTCGAAAGGTCCTGGTTCTCCAAGACATCTTTCATCCGTTCATCCACGTACTCACGGGTAATCGTGATTGTCTGCCCGGAAAGCTCGTTCGCGGCGAAGGAAAGTTCCTCCAGCAGCTTCTCCATGATCGTGAAAAGGCGCCGGGCACCGATGTTGTCGTTCTGCGTGTTCATCTGCTCGGTGATCTGGGCAAGACGGTGCAGGGCCTCGTCGTTGAAGACCAGGTCGACTCCTTCGGTAGCCAACAGCTGCTGATACTGCTTGGTGATCGCGTTGGACGGTTCCGTGAGGATCCGGTAGAAATCGGCCTCCTTCAGCTCGTCCAGCTCCACCCGCAGGGGGAACCGTCCCTGCAGTTCAGGAATCAGATCGCTCGGCTTGGAGACGTGGAACGCGCCGCTGGCGATGAAGAGGATGTGGGTGGTATCCACCACTCCATACTTGGTGGTCACCTTGGTTCCCTCGACAATCGGCAGGATATCGCGCTGGACTCCCTCGCGGGAAACATCGATATTGCTTCCGCTGTTGGAACTGGAGGCGATCTTGTCGATCTCGTCGATGAAGACGATGCCCATCTGCTCCACCCGTTCCTTGGCCACGTCGACCGCCTTGTCCGGATCGACGCTGCGGTCCATCTCGTCATCCATGAAAATCTCACGGGCGCGTTTGCCACTCCCCTTCCCCTTGTGGCTCTTGCC
>CAJMOS010000082.1 GCA_905215015.1 uncultured bacterium
CTCATGCTATGACCGGTTTTCCAAACTCACAATTGCAACATTTTTACCGTTTTTGTTTTAAAAAAGTCAAAATAATCAATCTTTTCCCAACCGATAATCAGCAGGAGTAAGTCCTACATGCCTACGAAATGTTGTGATGAAATATCCAACATCATTGTACCCTACAGCAGAAGCTACTTTAGCAATCTGATCCTCTGTTGTGCGAAGAAGTTCTTTCGCGCGATCCATTCGGTATGAAACAAGCAACTTTACAAAACTTTGCCCACAATGCTTCGAGATAAGGCGAGAGAGATAAGCCGTGTTGTAACATAACTCTTCCGAAAGATCAGAAAGGGAAATGTCTTCGGCATAATGCTCCTTGATGTAATTTTCCACGATGACGCCAACTTCTTTTTGCCTCTCCATATCTTGTCCTTGCAGATTTTGAAGCACTTTATGGAGACGTTGCGTCATCACTACCATGGAGGAATGTACATCCGTTCGAGTTTCCTCGAAGATGGCATCGGAGCAAGGAAGAGAGAGCAGGCATACGACCTCTTCCCAGAGGGCGTGCATCAGCGCCACTCCCCTTGGGCTGTTTTCCACCAGTTGTTCAAGTTTCCGCAATGCCCTATCGAGTCCATCCATGTCTCTGCTCTGGAGAGCTGAGAAAAGCTCAGTCCGTAATCCAGACAAACGCTCTGGAGAAATTTCCTGAAAGCTTTCTCCCTGCCAACATACGACAAGGTTTTTCCCCGCTATCTGGCTCTGATGAAGGCTTGAGAGAGCCTGTTGCTTTAGCCATGGCAGCTCTTGCAAGGTTTTTCCCACCATGCTGACTCCTGCAGAAAATGTGAACCGATACTGTTTCCAAGCATCTAATTGGACATTCTCTATCCGCTTCTCCACCATTTTCCTGCAAGTGGCCCCATCCATCTCGAGTGAAAACCGAAATAGGACGATGTAACGCCGGTACTCATAGACAAGCAATCCGCCAACCCGTTCCACCAACCGGGAAAGATAGTCTCGAAGCATATAGATCTCAAGGCCCTTTGGTGTATCACAGTACAATGCTGCAATCACAAATTGCTCCTTATCCAGGCTCCAATCCGAACCGTCCTCTTCATACGTCCCCTCGATTGCATCATACAGAATCTGGTCTTGCACCTTGGGTAGCATTTGAGAGACGGCGAGCGTAAGGGCATCCATCTTTTCCTGGGCCTCACGTTTTTTCATGAGTCTCTCCATCGCTTTTGCCAAAGCATCATGCAAATGGGCGAAACTGACCGGTTTTACAAGGAAATCAACGACTCCAATCTGAAGAGCTTTTCGTGCATAAGCGAATTCTGAGAAGCCGGTGATAAGCAGGATTTCAGCCTGGGGGTTCAGTGTATGCACGGCATTGGCAAGCGACAGGCCGTCCATTCCCGGCATGCGGATATCTGAAATCACAATGTCGGGATGGAGATGCTTCACCATATCCAAAGCAACAATCCCATCTTTGGCTTCACCAACCACCTCACATCCGATATCAGACCAAGGAAACAACCGCATTCCCTCAAGGACGATTGGTTCGTCGTCAGCAATCAATACCTGAAACATGGCCACCCTCTTCTTTGTGGATACGAATCTCCACTGTTGTTCCTTTACCCAACTCACTCTTGACAGAAACGCCATACTCCGGACCATAGGAAAGTTGAAGCCTTCGTTGTACATTCAGCAAGCCCTGAAATCCTTTTCCTTTTTGTTCCACCAAAAGCATGGCAACCGTCCCGGCATCCATACCAACTCCATCATCCGCCACGGTGAAGACCAGTGCTTCTCCTTCGTCACGAACCGTAATCGTTATTGATCCATGCCCTGTTTTCGGCTCTAGACCATGGACAAATGCATTCTCCACTACCGGTTGAATCACCAATTTGGGAATCAAGCAGGATGCGTACTGGTCCGGAACATCTATGGAAAGGGAAATCTTGTCCTGATAGCGCATCCTCTGGATAAACAGATAATCATCAACGTTACGCATTTCCTCTTTGACCGTAAGAAACTCCACCTTGCTGTCGATGCTCACACGAAGCAAATCAGACAAGGCTATCGCCATACGCGCGATATCAGTCTGATGGGCAATCTGCGCTTTCCAGTAGATGACGTTCAAGGTATTGTAAAGAAAATGGGGATTGATTTGAGCCTGAAGCATTTTCAATTCTGCTTGGTTCTGCAACAATTTCGATTTGTACTCAGAATCAATCAGCGATTCTATCCTTTGGACCATATCATTGAAATGCGCACCAAGATTCCGGAACTCAGGGTTTTCATCAGCAGGCACACAGGCATTGGAATCACCATGGGCAAACCGGGACATCGCATCCACAAGGCGTTGGATCCGATGGGTCGTATATCGCGCATAAGCAAGCGAAATAAGGAAGACAAGCAAAGAGATGGCAATGATGACAAAGAGTACGAAACCCATCAGTCGAAAGACAGGGAGCAGCGCTGTTTTCCATGGGATGGAACAAACCACCATCCAGTCCATCGTCGGAATTCTCTGATAGAACACATATGCCGATCCGACAACCTCCATGCCACTTTCATTCCCAAGCAACGGGAGCACATGTCCTGAATTTTGAAGGAATCCAGTTACAATATCCCCATACTCATCAAAAAGCGCTATCTCCCCACCTTTGCCAACATCCACATCAGCAAATTGCCGTTTGAAAACCTCTGGATAAAGGGTAATATCAAGAAACCCAATACGGTTGTAATTTCTCGTACTCTCAACTGGTCGAAGCACGTGAATGAGCTTACTCTCCGTATCATTGACCCAAATTGGGCGATGACGAAACCCATCATTTTGGTGTGAAACAACTAAATGCCATTCGTTGGGAAGAGCCATTGGAAATTGAAGAGGATTTCCATTCAAATCATACAGGGAAATGGAACGCATCAAAGTGCTATCGAAAAAAATGGCAATCCCCTGCTCTGCGGAAAAAATCTCTGGACGAGAGACGCAGGCATTCTCGAAAGCAGACAAGAGATACCCTTGTACCCGTTCGGAATTCACAATTGTCGTCGAAGTATCTTCAATTCTGGTGGCAAGGCCATCCATATTAATGGAAAGCAACATCATTGAATTTGAAATGGAGCGCTTTATCTGATTTCTCATGGAATGGTAAAAAACCGTAACGACCACGATAGTGATGGCCAAGACCGGCAAAAGAGCCAATGCCAAATAAATGACAAGGTTTTGAGATGACACATGAAGGCGTAAGAACCAGCGAGGCAACTCCCTCTTAAACCTTTTCATATTCTTGTTCTCCTCTTTTGCGGGTCTGTCTCAATCTTTTCTGCCCCCAACAGGCAAACAGAACACCGCTCAACGTCATTTTCACAATTCAGAACCACCCCATACCATACCAGCTGCCTCTAACCAAATTCGAATCTCCCACGAACAAGCACACCTTGTTTCACAGTATAAGCCACTAGACGCCCTGTCTCCATCATGACATCAGAAGAAAAATAAGACACGATGGCAAGAAATGATACTTCCGGTGCAAGCAAATCTTGCTGTGCAGCAGACAATTTTGACCACAAGAATGTCCATATACCTATTGTTCACAACCATAATCAAGGAGGTTTGTGTATGAAGAAAACCTATCTGTTTGCCCTGCTCGCACTTACTGCGGCCGGAACGCTGTTCGCCCAGGGCGGGAAAGAGAGCAGTCCGTCGAGCGCTGCGGCCACAGCCGCCAAACCGGTGACCCTGAGCGTTTCCTGGTGGGGCGGAGACTCGCGCCACACCCCGACCCTGAAGGCCTTCGACCTGTACCACGAGAAGAACCCCAACGTCACTGTCAGTGGCGAGTACCAGGGATGGGACGGCTACTACCAGAAGATCGTCACCCAGCTCGCCGGCGGCACCGCACCCGACATCATGCAGATCGACCAGCCATGGCTTTTCGAGCTCTGCTCCCAGGGCGATGTTTTCGCCGACCTCTCCAAAGAAGACCTTTCCCAGTTTGACCCGAAGTTCCTCCAGTCGATGTGCAGCTATGACGGCAAGGTCATGGGACTTCCGACCGGAACCAACGCCAACACCTTCCTGGTTGACGTCGAACTGCTGAAGAAATCCGGCATCGACCCCAACACCAAGTGGACATGGGAAAATATCGTCACTGAGGGCAAGAAGGTCCATGAGGCCAATCCGGATTGCTACTTCGAGGCAGGCACCCCGGACCACATCCGTTTCTGGTTCGAGATGTACATGGCCCAGCTGGCCGGCTGCGTCGTCAAGTCCGACAAGACCTTGGCTTTCAACCGCGACCAAGCGATCCAGGCTTTCACGTACTTCAAGTCCTGGTGGGACAACGGCGTTTCCGCTCCGCTTTCCAAAACCAGCTTGTTCTACCAGAAGTTCGACGACGACCCGGATTGGGTCACCGGCAAGGTGGCGGCCGCATGGACGTGGATCAGCTCCCTCGGCAAGAACATCGGAAGCCGCCAGAACATGGAGACCCGCCAGTTCCCGGTCATGGCAGGCGCAGTCAACACGGGTGTCCTCGTCCGTCCCAGCCAGATTTTCGTCGTCAACAACAACTCGAAGAACAAGGCTGAAGCATTGAAGCTGCTGAATTTCCTCTTCTACGACCAGGATGCCATCAAGATTCTCGGCACCGCGCGCGGCATCCCGTCGACCACCATCGGACGCGAGCTGCTTGCCAAGGAAGGCCTGATTGACAAGCGCTCTGAAGTCGGCACCAACGAAGGTGTCGCCCAGGGTGGTGACGCGCAGAGCGTCTGGCAGATGAACAGCCAAGTCATCCAGGTCATGCAGGACGTGATCGACCAGTTCGGGTACGGCAAGCTGACCGCCGAACAGGCCGCCGATACACTTATCGCAAACCTGAACGCCACACTCGCGGCGCTTTGAGCCGTCGCTCGCAACGGGGGCCATCGTCGGGATGGCTCCCGCTCTTTTCCCATTCCCGACAAGGAACGTATCCATGAAAAGACACAATGATTACCAATATGCGGGATACCTGTACATCCTACCGTGGATCATCGGGTTCCTTTCGCTCCAGCTGATTCCCCTGATCAACTCGTTCGTTTATTCCTTCACCAACCTGCAGCTGCTCGGCACCCGCCGGTTCATCGGGCTGGAGAATTACGCCAAACTCTTCAAGGATCCGCTGTTCTGGCAATCGATGAAGGTAACGTTCCTCTACGTGCTGATGGCGGTGCCCTGCAAGATCGGTTTCGCCCTGTTGATCGCCATCATCCTCAACCAGAACCTGAAGGGAATCAACCTGTTCCGCACGCTTTACTACCTGCCCTCGATTCTCGGCGGCAGCGTGGCCATCAGCGTGCTGTGGCGCTATCTGTTCATGGACAACGGCATCCTGAACAACATCCTCTCCTTCCTGCACCTGCCCACACACTCCTGGCTGGGAGACCCGCGACTGGCGCTTCCCACCATCGGATTGGTGACGGTCTGGCAGTTCGGCAGCTCGATGCTTATCTTCCTTGCCGGCCTCAAACAGATCCCCGCTGTCCTGTATGAAGCCGCCGAGCTGGATGGATCGGGAAAACTACGCACTTTCTGGCGCATCACCCTCCCATCGCTGAGCCCAATCGTCCTCTTCAACCTGGTCATGCAGATGATCAACGCCTTCCAGGAATTCACCCCCGCCTTCGTCATCACCCAAGGCGGACCATTGAACAGCACCTACCTCTACGGGCTCTTGCTGTACAACCAAGGATTCAAGTTCTTCAAGATGGGCTATGCATCGGCCCTCTCCTGGATTCTTTTCGCCATCATTCTGGTGTTTACCGGACTGACCTTCTTTTCGTCCCAATCCTGGGTACATTACGGAGACAATGTATGAGAAAACGCAGTAAAGCCCGCACGTTCGTTTCCTACCTGTTCCTGATATTGCTCGCCTACATCATGATCTATCCGTTGCTGTGGATGCTTGGGGCGGCATTCAAGACCAACGCCGAGATTTTCGGCACAATCAGCCTGCTGCCCAAAGAGCCGGTCTACAACGCCTGGGCCGATGGCTGGAGAGGATCCGGACAGTACACCTTCGGACGCTTTTTGGCGAACTCCTTCCTGATGGTCATTCCGACCGTCCTGTTCACGGTGGTCAGCAGCGTGCTGGTCGGCTACGGTTTCGCCCGTTTCCGTTTTCCGTTCAAGAAGCTGCTCTTCATGCTGATGCTCAGCACGATGATGCTGCCCGGTACGGTCGTCATCATCCCCCGCTACATCTTCTTCCGCAAGCTTGGCTGGCTGGACAGCTACCTGCCCTTCATCGTCCCAGCCGCCCTCGCCACCTACACCTTCTTCAACTTCATGACGGTCCAGTTCTTCCGCGGCCTGCCTCTGGAGCTGGACGAGTCCGCGAAACTGGACGGGTGCGGCAGTTTCCTGATCCTGACCCGGATTCTGCTTCCCTTGTGCACCAGCATGGTCTTCTCCATCATCGTCTTCCAGTTTGTCTGGAGGTGGAACGACTTCCTCAACGTGCTGATCTACATCTCCAGCGTCGCCAAATACCCGGTCGCCCTCGGACTGAGGATGACGATGGACATCTCCACCGACTTTGACTGGAACCGGATCATGGCCATGTCGATCGTCTCGATCCTTCCCCCGGTATTGGTCTTCTTCTCCGCCCAGCAGTATTTCGTGCAAGGCATCGCCACCACCGGCATGAAGGACTAAAGCCAAGAACCAATCCCGTAAGGGGCTGCCGCATGACCGCGGCGGCCCTTTCTTGCATCCACGACAAATCCGGACACGATTTCCCAAGAAATCCTGCGGTCAACAGGGAAAGTCCCCTCCCTATGCGGTCGGATGGAATTGCTTGATGGCGTCGATGGTGGAGAGGATGTGCTGCTCCATGATTCGCTCCGCCCCTTCCTTGTCGTGTTCCTTCATCGCATCCAGCAATAGCGCATGGTCATGGATGCCGTGGGCGGTGCCCATCAAGGCGACAATCCGCTTCATGGCGCTGGCAAGGTTGATCCGCATCCCTTTGTAGGCCTCTTGGATGTAGGGATTCTTCGTCACCTCGCCCAAGTACTCATGGAAGGAGAAATCCGCCTCTGCAAAGCTTTCCGGATTTCCCGCCATCCCGACCATCCGCTGGTAGATTGCCTGGAGCTGTCCTATCTCCGCCTCAGTGATGCGGGTCGCGGCCAAGCCCGCGATACTCTTCTCGAACACCATGCGTAGCTCCAATACCTGGATGACCTGGCTTTCACTCCGGATCTCGTCCCCGCTGACAAGCGGGGCATGGCCACGCGAGGCGACCACGGTACCCAGTCCGCGGCGCGTCTCCACGTAACCCTTCGACTCAAGGATCTGCAAGGCGCTGCGGATCGTGATCCTGCTGACACCATAGCGCAGGCAGAGCTGCGCCTCGCTGGGCAACTGCTCCCCTTTCTGGTAGGTGCCGTCCACAATCGCCTTCTCGATCTGGGCGCTGATGGTCGCCCTCAGTGGAATGCGCTCAGTAGCCATGGCACCGAGTTTACGCCTTGCCGAGCATTTCGGCAACCTTTGCGGCAATGTCCTTGTCCTTCAGGTGATAACGTACCAACAGTTCCTCATAGCCCGAAGCGCTGGTACCATAGCTATCCTGGACACCGACCATCCCCACTTCACCGAGCACTTCGGCAACCGCGGAACCCATACCGGCGTGAACGTTGTGTTCCTCGGCGGTGACCACCACGCACATCCCCTCCGCCTCGCGAAGCAATGCTTCCCTGTTCAGGGGTTTGACCCGGTACAGGTCCACCACCCGGATGCTGATGCCCTGCTTCTCCAGAAGCTCCGCGGCCTTCAGGCTTTCATGCACCATGGTCCCGCAGGCGAACACCACCCCATCCTTGCCGTCGCGAAGGCGCCGCAGTCCTTGCCTGAAGTCCTCGTTCCCCTGATAGACCACCGGAAGGTCGGCACGGCTGACCCGCAGGTACGCGGGACCTGTTCCTTCGACAAGCACCCGCATCAAACCCTTCACGGTAACGGCGTCACAAGGACAGTAGACCTGCATGTGGGGCAGCACCCGCATCAAAGCGATATCGTCGATGCTCTGGTGCGTTTTCCCGTCCCCGTAGTCGGAAAGCCCCGCCGAGGAGCCACAGATGACCACGTGCAGGCCTGCAATGGCGATCGAGGAGCGGATCTGGTCGTAGGCCCTGCCTGTGGCGAAGACGGCGAAGGTGCTGACGAAGGGAATCTTTCCCCCGAGCGCCAGACCGGCAGCCGTGCTCAGCATGTTCTGCTCGGCAATCCCCATCTGGAAGTAACGCTCGGGGAAGGCATCCTGGAACAGGCAACTCATCGTGCTCTTGCCAAGGTCGGCGTCCATCGCCACCACATTCCTGTCCTCCCGTCCCAACTCGACCAGCGCGGCTCCATACGCCTGTCTCAAACTCTCGATCATTTTCCGACCTCCTCACGCATCCGCTTGATGATGGCGACCGCTTCCTGGTACTGCTCGGCGCTCAACATCGAATTATGGAACTGGCATTTGCCTTCCGCGAAAGGAAAACCCTTCCCCTTGACGGTATGGGCGACGATGCAGGTGGGAATGCCTTGGGTCCGGTCGCTTTCCTCGATCGCATCCAATATCCGGGGAATCGAATGTCCATCAATCTCCACCACATGCCAGCCGAAGGCCTCGAAGCGTCCTGCCACCCGTGGAATGGGAAACACTTCGTCGGTGGTTCCCGAAGCCTGCACCCCGTTCAGATCGACGAACAGGCAGAGATTGTCCAGATGGTAGTTGACCGAACTCATGGCTGCCTCCCAGATCTGCCCTTCTGCCAGCTCGCCGTCACCGGCGATGCAGAAAACCTTGGCCGGATTATGGTCCAGCTTCAGGGCCATCGCCATGCCGCCGGCAATCGAGAGCCCCTGTCCGAGCGAGCCAGTGACCGCCTCCAAGCCTGGCGTACGGTCGATATCGGGATGCCCCTGCAGCATCCCATCCAGCGTCTTCAATCGGGAAAGTTCCTCGCGAGGGAAATAGCCGAGCTCGCACAGCGCGGCGTACTGGGCAAGGACCGTATGTCCCTTGCTGAGAATCAACCGGTCCCTTTGCGGATCTTTCGGATGCTGGGGATCCAGATTGCGCATCCGGTCGAAATAGAGGACGGAAATGATGTCGGCGATCGACATGCTTCCGCCGAAATGCCCCACCTTGGTGGAGACCATGTCCAGAATATCGGCACGAATATCGATCGCGTGCCGTTTCAGAGAGAGAATCCGTTCGTTCCTGTATTCCATCACATGCTCCTCAATAACAGGTCACCCCACCGTCCACAGCGAGGGAAAGTCCGTTGATGAAGGCCGCCTCGTCGCTGGCAAGATAGAGGACGGCGTTTGCCACGTCCATAGCGCCGCACAACCGTCCGAGGGGAACCTCGCCGTAGCGCTCCGCCTTCCTCTGGGGATCCTTGAAGAGCTGGGCGACCAGCGGGGTATCCACGGTGCTGGGGTGGATGGAGTTGCAACGGATGTTGAACTGTCCGTACCGGCTGGCAATCGCCTTGGTCAGCAGGGTGACGGCGCCCTTGCTTGCCGTGTAGGCCTCGGGGGTGTATTTGTGGCCGACCAGACCACAAACGCTGGAAGTGTTGATGATTGCTCCGCCACCCTGCTTCCTCATCACCGGAATGGCATGCTTGCAACCAAGGAACACGCTTCCCGTGTTGACGCTCATCATGGTGTTCCACTCCCCGATGGTCATCTCCTCGACAGGCTTCCGGATATTGATGCCTGCGTTGTTGACAAGCACGTCAAGCCGTCCCTCCTGTCCCAGCATCCGGTCGATGGCGGACTTCCAGTCCTCCTCGCTGGTCAGGTCGGTCCTGATGAAGGGCAGGGCAAGCTCCTCCGCCACCTCCTCGCCTTTCAGGTCAAGCAGGTAGACTTTCGCCCCCTCCTGCGACAAACGGCGCGCCATGGCGCTACCGAGCCCGCCGGTTCCACCGGTAATGGCGATTACTTTTCCTGGCACTCGCATGATTCGCTCACTTGTATTATAAGTTTTACTTTGTAATACATGTCAGCATACCACAGTTTTCCAGCACGTCAAGCACGAAGCGATGTTCATTCCTTGGGAGGCAGCGGCATGATGATCCGGATGACGACGCCCCGCTTGCCGTCGCTTTCCACCCGCAGGGTAGCGGCCCCGCCAGTGAACAGCAGGAGCCGTTTGCGGGTGTTGAAAAGCCCGAGAGAAGTCGAGCGCTTGAGCACGTCGCCCTGCTGGCCATTCAGCTTTTCGAGCATCTGCCCGTCCATAGCCATGCCGTCGTCGCTGACCAGTATCTCCGCCTTTCCGTCGTCCAACGGACGGACCGTCAGGTCGATCGACAACGGGCGGCCAGGAACAAACCCGTGGTTGAAGGAGTTCTCCAATAGCGGTTCCAGGAACATGGCGGGGACTTTCAAATCCCAGAGCGAGGGATCGATGTGTTCATGGAAGCTGAATCGCTCCTTGAAGCGGTAATGCTGCAGGGCGACATAGTCCTCCACCACCTCCATCTCCCTCCGCAAGGAGACGCCGCCTTCCTCGGCGGTCAGCGAATAGGTGAGCAAACGGGAAAGAAGCAGCAGCATCTTGCTCACCTCGTTCTCCCCTCCGCTAAGTCGGATTGCCTTCCAGTGGATCGTATCCAGCGTGTTGAAAAGGAAATGGGGATTGACCTGCATCTGCAGCGCCCGGAACTCCATCGCCTCCTTCTGCCACTTCATGTAGTCCTGTTCCAGGAAGGTCTTGATGACGTGGTAGTTCAGATAGTCGAAGACGTTGGAGTCCTCGGAAATCTCATCATTATTGGTGCTGCCCACCTTGGAGAACTGGGCCAGGACGTTTGCCAGAAACTGCCGCTCCCGCTTGTTCACCTTCAGGGTGATTGCAAGGCCGACCAACAGGGCCACCAGAGTCAGCACCAATGTCAGCCACATCAGCGTCCGAGAAAGGGCATAGAGCCGGTGGACGTCCAAGGCATAGGAATAGGTCAGCCCGTATTTCTCGCTGGCGGCATGGAACACCGCAACCCGGCCGTTCGGAACCTTCGTCTGCAGCAGGACCCGTCCGTCGGGAAGACAAGCGGTCAGCGCGCCACTTCGGTTCGCATAGGCAGCCTCAAGATCGCTCGCGCGCAAATCCAGGACGATCAATCCCTTCTGGCTTGTGGCAGCATTGGAAAAGCGCCAGCACATGCGGATGATACGGGTCTCGTTCGCCAACGTCAGGGGCATGATTTCCTTTACCGGTCCGGTGCGGTGGGACTCGTACCAATCCAGCCAGGCATTGTTCGGCAGATACCGGCTGTCGTACATCCCGTCACTGGAGAAGACCAGGTGCCAGGGGTTGTCGATATAGAGATAAATCGAAGAAATGTACGAGCGGCCGTTTGCCGGAGAGGAGAGCGAGGCAAGAACCAGTTTCGAATCCCGGTAGCCGTTCAGGTCGACCTGGTCTTCCGAGAGAATGTGCCGGATGCGGGAAAGCAGCTCGTTGTTCATCCCTAGCATCAGCGAAAGCGAGTCCATCTCGTCAAAGACGTTGTCGTAATAGAGGATCGCGTCGTCCAGGACCCTCTGGGCCTCATCCCTGCTGGAGCGGCCCACCATGAAATGGGCAAGGACCGACGAACAGAGTCCGAGGGCAAGCACCACGGTGACCATCGGAAGCGTATGCTGGAGGAAAATACGGGCGATACGTGAACGGATATGCATCCAGACAGGACTCCTTCCCGCTCATTGTAGGGCCTACGGAACAGGGAAGTCCACGAAAACTTACCTGTGCCACAAACGGCGCAACAGGCGGTGCAAAGGAGAAAGCTGGCGGTTCATCGCCTTGCAGAACCGGCGGTCCTCGGATACCCAGCTCGTCGTGTGGAACTGACGGTCCTGGATCCGGTAGAAAAGCTTCTTCGGCTCCCGCGGGCCCACCTTGCACTCGGTCCGGGCGAACGCGCGCAGATGCAGGTACAGGTTGGTCCAGCAACCATTTCCCCTGCCCATCCGATGCGGACAACCGATACAGTGCTGGGCCTTCAGACGGGCACAGCACAGCTTGTCGAGCATTTGCATGTCGTCAAGCCCCGAAAGGCCTTGGCTTGGCTCCCTACGTTCCATCGCCTAGTACTGTAGCGTATTCCGCCTGCTCTTGCCATCCTTTTCTCTCGTTTTTCCAGAACAACCGCCTCATTGCCACCAAAGCGTCCTCATCGATATACTAGGAGCCCGGAGGAAACCATCATGACGCAATTCCAGTACCACACCCCGGCAAGCCAGTATCTGCTTCCCGAGGCTCGTTCCATCGAGACGGGTGACGGCACGCTCCATCTGCATCTCGGTTCCGCCTACTGCCTGGATCCTCCCTTCGAAGGTTTCGGGCCGCTGCTTGAAAGCCAGCTGGGACTGAACGATGGTTGCGAAGACCTCTACTTCACCAACGCCAAGGAAACGTTGCCTGCTGAGGGCTATCAGCTGAAGGTGACCAAGGAGCAGGTAGTCGCCAGAGCCTCCACCAAGGAAGGAATGTTCCAGGCAATCCAGACCATCCGCCAACTCTACCTTGCCGGCCACGGGCTGCTTCCCGCCTGCCGCATCGAGGACAGCCCGCTGTATCGGTGGAGAGGCTTCATGCTGGATTGCGCGAGGCACTTCTTCACCGTGGGGGAAATCAAGAAACTGATAGACGCCGCGGCGCTGCATCACCTGAATGTCTTCCACTGGCACCTGACCGACGACCAAGGATGGAGGTTCCCGGTCGACGGGTATCCCGAGCTCGAGGCAGCAAGCAGGCGGGCCGATCCTGAACATCAGGGCAGGGAATATGGCGGCTTCTACACCGAGGCCGACATCCGCGAGGTCGTCGACTTCGCCGCACAGCGCTTTGTCACCGTCGTCCCGGAAATCGACGTGCCAGGCCACTGCGGCGCCCTGCTTTCCGTCTATCCCCAGCTCGGCTTCAACGCCCCCCGGAGACCGGAATGCGGATGGGGCATCTTCCCAGCCGTGCTGAACCCGGCCAATGCGGAGGTCTTTGTCTTCCTCGAGGCGGCAATCGGCACGCTGAACAGGCTCTTTCCCGGTCCCTACATCCATATTGGCGGCGACGAGTGCCCCCATGACGCATGGAAGGCAGACGCCGGCTGCCGGAAACTGATGGCGGAGAAAGGAATCGCCAATGCCGACGCGCTGCAGGGTTGGTTCACCAGCGAGGTCGCCAATCTGGTCAAGGCGTCAGGCAAGCGCGCCATCGGCTGGGACGAAGTCTTCGAGTTCGGCGGCGACATGCTGGACAAGGACGTGGTCATCGCATCCTGGAGAGGCAGCGAGGCCGGCATCAAAGCGGCCAAGGCGGGCCATCAGGTAATCATGTGCCCCAAGGACAAGGGTTGCTACCTGGACTACCGGTACGAGGATGACCCAGAGGAAATCGGCGCACCGCACAAGGTGTGCTCCTTCAGCCAATGCGCCGCCTTCGACCCCGCCGAGGGTTTCGACGAGGAAAGCAGGAAGAACCTGCTCGGAGGCCAGGCCAACCTGTGGACCGAGTATGTGC
>CAJMOS010000083.1 GCA_905215015.1 uncultured bacterium
GCCCTGTGAGGAAGCTGTCATCCAAGCCGTCGAGACATTGATTCAAAGCTACAAGGAAGGGGGCAAGCTCCTTGTTTGTGGCAACGGCGGCAGTGCTTCGGACAGCCTGCATATTGTTGGCGAACTGATGAAGTCGTTTGTCGCCCATCGGCCACTCTCTTTGGAAAAACAGAAAGCCCTTCGTGCTGTCTGCGGCCCACGTGCCGATTACTATATCGAAAACCTGGAAGGAGCGCTTCCCGCCATTGCCTTGGTGAGCGAGTCTGCCCTGACCACCGCCTATATGAACGACAAAGAGCCGGATCTTTGTTTTGCCCAGCAGGTCGCGGGAATGGGAAAGAAAGGTGACGTGCTGATTGCCATTTCCACCTCTGGCAACTCAAAGAACGTGCTGTATGCGGCCGATGTGGCTCGTGCCCTTGGCGTGCATGTCATCACGCTCTCCGGGCGTGACGGCGGCAAACTGAAGGCGTTGAGCGACATCAGCATCGTGGTTCCCGAGACAGAGACCTACAAGATCCAGGAACGCCATTTGCCCATCTACCACTGCCTTTGCCTTGCGGTGGAAAACGAGTTCTTTGGAGCGTGACCATGGTCTGCGTCATCATGGCAGGCGGACGGGGTACCCGCATCGCCTCTGTCCGTTCGGACATCCCGAAACCGATGATTCCGGTGTTGGGAAAACCCATTCTGGAATACCAGGTCACCTCGTTGAAGCGGCAGGGCATTGTCGATTTTGTCTTTTGCATCGGCTATCTCGGCGAGGCGATCCGTTCCTATTTTGGGGATGGTTCCCGATGGGGAGTGCGGATTTCCTACATCGAGGAGCAAGAGCCCCTTGGTACGGCGGGCGCGCTGTTCTATCTGACAGGGCGCATCCATGACGACTTCCTGCTGGTCAACGGGGACTTGGTTTTCGATGTCGACGTGAAGCGGTTTCTGGCCTACCATCAGGCAAAACGTGCGACGGTCACCATCATGACCCATCCCAACTCCCATCCGTATGACAGCGGCCTGATTTTCGCCGATGCGGACGGGAAGGTCACCAAATGGCTGCACAAGGAAGACGAGAGACTGTGGTACCACAACCGGGTCAATGCAGGCATCCATTTGGTATCGCCTAGGATTTTCTCCCAGTTTGACGAGGTGAAAAAAACCGATTTGGACAGGGAAATTCTCCGGCCATTGATTGGTCGGGGGGAATTGTTTGCCTACGATACCCCAGAGTACATCAAGGACATGGGTACCCCTGACCGCTATGCGCAGGTAGAGAAAGACTTGGAAAGCGGATTGGTCGAGCGGAAGAACCTGTCTCGTCCCCAGAAGGCCATTTTCCTCGACAGGGATGGCACCATCAACAAGATGGTGGGCTTTTTGACCCATATCGAGGATTTCGAGTTGCTTCCCGGCGTTGCCAAGGCCATCAAGAAGATCAACGATTCGGGTTATCTTGCCATTGTCATCACCAACCAGCCGGTCATCGCCCGGGGAGAACTGTCCTATGCGGGGCTGGAAGAGATCCATATGAAGATGGAGACGCTGCTCGGCAGGGAAGGGGCCTATCTCGACGACCTCTTTTTCTGTCCTCACCATCCCGACTCCGGATTTCCCGGCGAAGTGAGGGAGCTGAAGATTGATTGTGATTGCCGCAAACCCAAGCCCGGCATGATCTTCAAGGCACGGGACAAATACCATATCGACCTGTCCCGAAGCTACATGGTCGGGGACCAGAGAAGGGACGAAGAGACGGCAATCAATGCAGGATGCAAAGGGTACCGGATCGGCAAGGCGGAGTGCCCCGGCATCACCTCAGTCTCCAGCCTGCTGGAAGCGGTGGACGAAATCCTTCAGTGACGGTGGTTGAAGAGCGGAAGGTAGAGTCCCGTTCTCGCGAGCAGGTATTTTGCCGTATTGGCAAGGGAAGGAGCGTACGTCCTGAGGGCCTTGAACTCCTCGGTGGGGTTTTTGCCTGTCTGACAGACGAATGCTGCCTTCTTGCGGAAGAAACTCTCGGCAATCTTGGGATTGGAGACGATGGCGTCATGGTGTTTCGCGAACAGCTTTGTCATAGCGACTACGCCCCTTTCCGGATGGTTGGTGATGCTGTCCTTCTGCATGAAGGCATCTACCAATAGTTCTTTCTGGAAACACATCGTGAAGTGCTGGGCAAGCCGAAGCATTTCGTCCCAGTCCTGCAGGCGGGGCATGGAGGGGTCGAACGGATATTGTTTGAAACATTCCGCTTTTCCTAGAAGCAGTTGGGTGCTGCAACAGTTGTAGAAGAGAAGGTTTTCGTAGGTGAGCAGGCCTGTCTCTCCATGGTCGGGAAAGTCATGAAGCGTGTTGCCTTCTTCGTCCTTGACGGTCATTGCGCAGGTGACGACGTCTGACTTGGTTTGTTCGAGGAATGCCAACTGTTTTTCCAACTTGTCCGCATGCCATTGGTCATCGCTGTCGTTGAAAGCAATGTATGCCCCCGTGGCGAGCTCAATTCCTTTGTTGCGCGCCGTGCAGGCGCCGGAGTTCTTCTTCAGCCGAAAATAGTGAAGGCGAGGATCCTGAAGCTGTGCCAATACCTGCTCGGTGTTGTCCGTCGAGCAATCGTCTACCACCCACAGCTCCAATTCGCGGTACGTCTGCTTCAGGACACTTTCCACCGCAGGAAGAATCGTGCGTGCGCGGTTGTAGGAAGGGATGATGACGGAAACCATAGGCGCTCCTTGAATCCTGATAGTGACGTTGTAGGCGATTTGCCCCCATAAGTCAACGTCCGATTTGCGGAACGTGGTAATTGTAACAGTCAGCTGGTTTTGGGGTACTTGGACCGCTTTTCTTTTCTGACAAAACCGGATATACATGTCAATTATGGGTGTCGTGGAGAAGTTCGGTGGACGAGTGGGGAAGATCGCGGAGCAAGACGGACAGAAAGCCCGGAAACTGATGCTGGCCGGCTATGCCGCCCAGCAGTTCCGGCTGAAGCATTTTGCCAACAGGTTGCTCACTCCTTCGCGCCAGTATCTTGCCTGGATTGTCATGCAGTACATGCGTACGGCTCTGCTCCATCCCGACAAGACGGCCATGACCAGCCTGTTCATTCCCTGCGACCCCTTGATCGCCATCGGCTACAAGGCGTTCTCGATTGAAGGCTTTTCCGCCTTCATGACGGGAACTCGGTGCGAGATGCCGCTGTTGGATGCCGAGGACGATGACCCGAACTTGTGTTCTTACCATCGCATTTTCCTTGGAGCCTCGAAGCTCGGGCTTCTGCCTGTTTCCCCGTTCGGGCTCTATACCAACGTGGCGTGTGACGCCAACATGGTCTCCTTTCCTGAGCTTTCCTCCAAATACCACATGCCGACTTTTTTCGTCGATGTGCCGTATGAGCCGTCCGATGATGCACTCCGGTATGTCGAGCAGCAGCTGCGTGGCATGGTCCGTTTCATTGAGGACCAGGCCCATGTGAAGATCACGGACGACATGCTTGCAAGCGTGCAGGTGCAAAGCCGGTACGCCCATGAGTCCTTTTCCCAGTACATGCGGTTGGCGGAAAGCAGGTATGTGCCGACTGACGTGACAAGCGGCATGTACGAAGTGTTGCTCGGGCACATGATGCTCGGCACCAAGGAGACCGCCCAGTACTATTCGTTGCTTGCCCAGGACTATCTGAAAGGAAAGCCGGATACCGGGCTCAGGCTGCTTTGGATTCATGCGATTCCGTTCAGTCAGGCTCCGGTGAGGGAACTGTTGAACTATTCGGAAAAGGCGCATATCGTCTCGGTTGACCTGGCTCATGATTGGCTGATGATGCCGGTCGACCCGGCAAAACCGTATGAGACCATGGCTCGCCGCATGGTCTATTGCGGTTTCAACGGAGCGGCCAGTCGCAGGATCGAGATGGACCTCGCCCTTGCCGACATGGTCAGGCCGCATGGCGCCATCATGTTCAATCATTGGGGATGCAAGATGACCCTCGGCGCTTCCGCCCTAGTCAAGCAGGCATTGGAAGCGGAGGGCATTCCCGTGTTGTTGCTTGATGGCGATGGAGCGGATATGCGCAACCAGAGCGACGGGCAGACCGAGACCCGCCTCGGGGCTTTCTTGGAAATGCTGGAGGCCAGACGGTGATCAGTTACGTATGCAAATATACTCCAATCGAGTTGTTCGCCGGTTTCGGCGAGCAGTGTGTGCCTTTGGAGACCATGCGCCATGATTACCCTTTGGCGGACAAATATGGCCACCAGAACATCTGTGGATTCGGCAAGTCCGTCATCGAGGCCGTGTATCGGGGTGAGGTAAGCGAACTGGTGTTGACCAACTGCTGCGATGTCATGCGCCGCGTCTATGACATTGCCAGAAACAGTGGCACATGCAAGTTCGTCTATTTCCTTGATTTGCCCCACGCAGACAACGGCTGCGCAAAGGAGCGTTTTGGAAAAAGCCTCGCGCGGCTCAAGGATGCATACGCCACCTATTCGGGAAAACCGTTTGACCAGGAGGCGTGTCTTGCGGCATTCAAGGAACCGCAGGTTTGCTCCGAGCCCTATATCGGCATCATCGGCGCCCGGGTGAATCCTGAACTTGAGCAGTATATCGCCACGAAGGTAGGCGAGAAGGTCGTCAACCATACCTGTATCGGAACACGCGATGTGCCGGTTCCTTCTGGTGACGACTTTTGGACTGCCTATGCATCCCGCTTGCTGGAGCAGGTTCCCTGCAGGCGCATGGGCAACCTTGCCGGGCGTTCTATCCTGTACACCGACCCGCGCCTCAAGGGTATGGTCTATCATTCCATCAAATTCTGTGACTTCGCCCAGTCGGAATTTTCCGAACAGAAAGACAATGTCACGGTGCCGTATGTGCAGGTCCAGACAGACTTCACCCAACAAAGCGAGGGCCAGCTTTCGACACGTCTGGAGGCATTCCGCGAGACCTTGCCGAAAAAGGAGCGCAGAGGAGCTATGGGAGATACTTCGAAACCGTATGTCGCGGGCATTGATAGCGGCTCCACGTCGACGGACGTGGTGATCATGGATCGTTCGAGAAACATGGTTGCTTCGACAATCATCCCGACCGGTGGTGGCGCCCAAAAAAGTGCGGATGAGTGTCTGAGGCAGGCACTCGTCAGGGCTGGTATCTCCATGGACCAGATCGGCGGTATCGTCGCCACCGGCTATGGTCGGGACTACTTGCAGCGCAAGGAGGAGGCGGTCACCGAGATTTCCTGTCATGCCCGTGGCGCTTGGTTCCTGGATCCTTCGGTGCGTACCGTCATCGATATCGGTGGCCAGGATTCCAAGGTCATCAAGATCGATGGCAAGGGGCAGGTGGTGAACTTCGCAATGAACGACAAATGCGCTGCGGGTACCGGAAAATTCCTGGAAGCCATGGCCCGCACGCTGGATCTCACGCTTTCCCAGCTTGCCGTTCTTGGTGAGACGTGTTCGGAACGGCTGACAATCAGCAGCATGTGTACCGTCTTTGCCGAGAGCGAGGTAGTTTCCCTGGTCGCCCAGAACAAATCGGTCGGTGATATCGTCCATGCGCTTGACCGTTCGGTAGCCAACAAGATCGCCGCCCTTGTCGGCCGTGTCGGCCTGGAGGAGAAATGCATGCTTACCGGCGGCGTTTCCCTGAACAAGGGGGTGGTGAAGGCAATCGACGAAAAGCTTGGCATCAAGCTGGTTGTCCTGCCCGAAGCCCAGATTTGTGGTGCGATTGGAGCCGCCTTGTTCGCCCTTGATTGATTGTATTTGTCCGCTGTTCGGAGTAAGGTAGGGGACATGGGTACTGTCCTCTATCAGATTGTCATCCAGCCCTTGGTGGTCATGCTGGAGTTCTTTTATGAACTTTTTCTTGAGGTGCTCCACAGCAAAGGGGTCGCCGTCATCGGCCTGTCCTTCGTGGTGACGTTGGTGACGTTGCCGCTTTACATGATTGCCGAGAGCTGGCAGGAAACCGAACGGCAGAAACAGGCCGCCATGGCCGGCAAGATCAGCCGGATCAAGAAGGCGTTCAAGGGTGACGAGCAGTACATGATGCTTTCGGCCTACTACCGGGAAGAGCACTACAAGCCCATCTATGCCCTCCGTTCCTCTTTCAGCCTGTTGGTTCAGATTCCCTTCTTTATCGCCGCCTATAATTACCTGTCGAATCTTGGCACGCTGCGAGGATACTCCTTCCTGTTCATCAAGGACTTCGGGGCTCCGGACGCCATGTTCCATATTGGCTCGTTCCCCATCAACGTGTTGCCGATTGCCATGACCGTCATCAACTGTGTCGCTGGCTACATCTACTCGAAAGGACATCCCCGCCGGGAAAAAATCCAGATATATCTTTGCGCGTTGGTATTTCTGGCGCTCTTGTATACGTCACCTGCAGGGCTGGTGCTCTACTGGACGATGAACAATGTCCTGAGCCTGGTGAAGAATGTCTTCTACAAGCTGAAGAAGCCGGGACGAGTCCTGTATGCGTGCCTTTGTCTGTTTGCCCTCGCATCATTGCTTGCCGGCCTTGTGGTGATGCGTCATGCCAAGCCGATGGTGCGCTTCGGCTTGATTGCCATGGGATGCATGCTCCCCTTTGTCCCGTTCGTGGTCAAAAAGCTTCGTGCTTTCAATGAAAAGCATTTCCTCTCTTTGGACGACGAACCGAAGTCCCGCTTGCTGGTATTCCTCTGTGCCGCACTCGGATTGGCCGTGCTTGCCGGCTTGTATATTCCCGCGACGTTGATGGCATCGGAGCCTGAGCAGTATTGCTATGTGGACAGCTACACCAGTCCGTTGGTGTTTATCGCCTATCCCCTGTTGCAGGCAATTGGATTGTTCCTTTTCTGGCCGGGGTGCTTCTACGCGCTCTTCGGCAAGCGGGTGAAGAAAGAGTTCGCCATCATCTGGACGCTGTTGCTTGGCTGGGCGCTGGTCAACGCTTTGGTATTCTCCGGTTCCTATGGTCCGATTGAGCCGACCATGCTGTTCATGGAACCGCAGACCTTCAAGCCGACTGTGGGACAGTTCTTCGGACAGCTTGCCTGTACGGTGCTGGTCGGAGCGGTGGTGCTCCTTCTCTTCGAGAAACGTGCGACCTTGATGGGGCCGATTCTCGCCATCGTGCTTTTTGCCCTTGCCGCCATGGGTGGGAAGGATGTCGTCTCCATCTATTCTGCGTATACGCATATGGAGAAACCGCAGGACTTGGCTGAACCGGAACCGGTGTTCCATCTTTCCAAGACGGGGAAGAACGTGATCGTGCTGATGCAGGACCGCATGTACAGCCCGATGGTGGAGCCGATTCTCGAGGAGCACCCCGAGCTGAAGGGCCAGTTCGATGGATTTGTCTTCTATCCGAATACGGCTTCTTTTGGCAAGTATACCATGATTGGTACTCCAGGACTGTTCGGTGGTTATGACTATACGCCGTTCGAGATGAACCGAAGGACAGGCAAGACGCTTCAACAGAAGCATAATGAAGCGTTGCTTACCATGCCGGTGTTGTTCCACCAGAACGGATGGAATGTCTCGGTGTCCGACCTGCCCTATGAGAACTACCTCCAGCAGCCAGTGACGGACATGTATGCCGATTATCCGTATGTGCGACGGGTGCAGACGCATGGCGTCTATTCAAAGCATTGGTATGCGGTCAACGGCTTGGAGCCTTCCCCATATGCCAGTTTCATGATCAAGCGCAACCTTGTGCTGTTCAGCATCTTCAAGATGGTTCCTCCTGTTCTGAGAAGGGCTGTCTACCATAAGAAATATTGGCTTTCCTACAATCCGTATGACGATACGGCAAAGTTTGTGGACAACTACTCCGAACTTGACCTCCTTCCCGAGTTGACCGATTTCTCCAGCGATGCTGATTCGTTGGTCGTGCTGGACAACGAGGCTACCCACGAGGCGGTTTTCCTGATGGGGCCGGATTATCGGAAGGCAGGAACCAACGAGCCTGTTTCAAAGTGGAGCAAGGAGCCCCAGTACACCTCCATGACGGGAGTCATGTATCGGCTGGGCGAGTTCTTCCAGTATCTGAAGGACAACGGGGTCTACGACAATACCCGCATCATCATTGTCAGCGACCATGGCATGGGATTTGATTCTGGTCTTTTCACCCCTACCAAGGGGGTAAGTCTCACCAAAGACTGCTTTGTGGCGACCCTGCTGGTGAAAGACTTTGGCGAGAGAGGTCCGATGCGGGAAGATGATGCCTTCATGACCAACGCGGATACGCCTGCATTGGCTTCCGATGGTCTGATCGAAGATGCCAGGAACCCGTTTACCCGGAATCCGCTCAAGGTGGAGGATAAGGACGCTTGGATGAAACTGGTGGATGCTCCGGCGGAAGCCACCCGTATCCGCAAGAACAGCGGGTTTACGGTCGCCCCCTCCGAATGGTTCATCGTGAGGGACGACATCTACAATCCTGCAAACTGGGCGGTGTATACCGGACCTCTGCCTGAAACATCGCATTTGGGCTATTGAATGAGAAAAGCCGAAGAAAGTGGATTGTTCAGGCGTTTGTTTCTTCGACTGCCTGATATTCGATGCGGCGCCCTTCACTGAAGTGGAACTCGTTGAAGCCGGGCTTGGTGAATTCCTCGGTTTGTTCATCCTTGAGCATGGTGCCAGGATGGAAGAGAAATTCTACCGGACGATGATGTTCGCCGCCAGCTTTGAGAAAATCGGGAATCATCACGCGGATTCGTTCCGTGTCCATATGCCCGCTGAAACAGACGCCACAGAGATAGGTCGCGGGTATTCGCATCTTTTGCAACCCATGCCTCACATGGCGGGCGTAGTGGTTGAGTATCATGCACTTTACCAGATTGATGGGCCGTAGCGTGCGGTAGAGGCCGGGATGTCTCAAATAGAACCGTATTGGGTCCTCGGAGCTGCGGATATAGTCGACCCCGTAGTTGTGCTGCTTGATGGCATCTTCCAATGCGTCAAACACGATAGGAATCATGTGAGGATGCTGGTGACTGTCAAGTCGTAAGTGCTTGGGGTCAGCGATACCCAGCGCAATCGCCTTTTCAATCTGGGCGTTGATTTCCGTTGCAAGCTGTTTTCTGATGCGGTTCCGTTTCACGGGATTGTACGACCAGAGCACCAATTGAAGCCAACTGACCTTGAAAAAGCCATTGTCATCTACCAAGTCCTTGATTTCTTCGTGGTTTGCACAAGGACAACCTTCCATGAGGTTCAGGTGGATGGAAACAAGGACAGGGCTAGGAAACTTTGCCTCATCCAGCAGCAATTTGACTGCCTCCGGGGCACGGCGCATGTTGACCATGACACTGATGCTATCCAGTTTTCCTTCTTTGCACAGGGAGAGGATGTCGTTGTCCGAATGCTCGGAGAGCGCATAGTCGTCTGCGTGGAAATCGATTTCGTTCATTCGATTGTCCGTTCAATGATATACTGGGGTCTCCGTTTCACTTCATCATAAATCTGTGCGATATACATACCGGTGATTCCGAGACTGAACATGATGCAACCGAAACCAAGACACATGATGAAGAGCAACGAGGGGTAGCCGGAGATTGCCTTTCCCTTGATCCAGCTGTAGAGAGCGTCAATGCCAAAGGCGATACCGACCACCGAGAACAGGATTCCCAATGCAGTCACGATTTGCAACGGGGAATAGCTGAAACAAAGCACGTTGTTGACGGCATAGCGGACCAAGGCTTTTGAAGACCATTTTGTCGTACCGGAGGCCCGCTCTTGTACCTCATAATACACCGTCGTCTTGTTGAACCCGACCCAGAAGGAGAGGGCCCGAAAGAACGTGTTCCGTTCCTTGAGGCTGGCAAGCGTATTGATTGCCTTTCTATCAAGCAATTTGAAATCGGAGGAGTTGCGCATGTCCATGCCAACAGCCTTGCTGATTCGGTTGTAGAAGATTTTGGTCATCAGTTTGTGTACGAGACTTTCCTTCCCTCGGTCGGTTTTCACTCCTTCAACCACTTCGTAACCGGCTTTCCACTGCTTGTACATGTCGATGATGGTTTTTGGTGGATGCTGCAGGTCCGCGTCCATGATGACCGCGCAGTTGCCAGCGACACTCCGGATACCGGCGAAAAGCGCTGCCTCTTTGCCGAAATTTCGGGAGAAAGAGATGCATTTGACCCGTTCGTCCTGGGCATGGAGTTCCTTGATTTTGGCAAAAGTCTTATCTTTGGACCCATCGTCCACGAACATCAGCTCGAAATCTGCTCCGGGAAGTTCTTTGAACACATCGACAATGGCTTTGTGAAAAGGCTCGATGTTGGCTTCTTCGTTGAAACAGGGAACAATTAATGAAACAAGATCCATGGAAAATCACCTTTTTCTGAAAACAACCAGGAAACTGAACATGAAATTCATAGCGCTTACCGCAAGCTCATCAATGATTTTGGCAAGCAGTTCATTGCTCTTAAGCAATGTCACCAGCACGTACATGATGGCGATGTCCAAGAGGCCGGAAAGAAGACGGGAACTGTAGAACATCCAGAGTTCCCTCCAGATTGCTTTCAGTCTATGCACATGGGAATCAAAGACATACAGTTTGTTGGTCACGTAGGCGAACAGGACACTGAGAAACCAAGCCAAGGTTGTGGAAAGGGAAACGGCAATCCCCACTTTGCGGCAAAGCAGGTAGACGACGACATTCACTGCTGTCGTGAGTACTCCCCAGAAACAGAAGCGGATGATTTTCCTACAAGTATTTGAATGTAGCCACGCCTCCATATGTGCCCAAACGGGTTTCCCCTTCTTTCCTATGCATGTCTTAATCACATTAGAAATCATAGAGTTTCCCTAAGGAATATGCAACGGAAAAAAGACTTCCGAAAAGAATGCCGTGTAAATGGAACATAGCATTTTGTTTTCATGCATGAAATCATCGCATTATACTATAATAAACCGTTATGTTCTGGGGTGAAACGCACATATCCTCCGACAGGGAAAATATATCTACTTGGCGATATTGACATGACAGGGTAGGATGAGAGATCGCGAGGAGCATGTGGGTAATATGATACGAGAGATGAACGCCACAGTAGACGGCAACTTGGTTGCTGGATGGTATGCATATGTCCAGAGACACCGTAGGCAAGCGCTTTTCTTTATTGTGCTTGTCCTGTTTGTCTATGGTATAGTGCTGTTCCGGGGAACTATTGGGGTCGACACGGAAGAATACATGGCTGTCCAACGGTTTATCAACTGGAAGCGAATTGGTCGTTTCGGATTGGTCTTCTTGCAGAAAATCTTCTGGATTGACCAGTTCAATCCGTATGCATCCTATTTCGTCGGTTTGCTGTTCCTGTGGTTGAGTGCAACAATCTGGTGCTATTTCCTTGAGGTTGTCGCTGGTAAGCCACTTCCTGAATATGCCAGTTGGTTGTTTGGTTCATTCTATCTTGCCAATGCTGCATTTGTGGACCAGATGTACTATTCCATGCAGTGTGCGGAGACATCTTTCATTCTTTGCCTGTCGCCTTTTGCTGTCCTCTGGTTCTGTCGGTCATTGCTTGCAAAACGTTGGCATCGGTTCCTGCTTTCCTGCTTGTTGTTTGTTTTCCTGATTTCCGTCTATCAAGGCATCGTGATGATGCTTGTCGGGGGCATCCTGATATTCTTCCTGTTCATACGGGAATGGAAACCGATGGATGTGCGTCAAGAGTGGTCTTTTGCAATTCTTGCCATTTTGGGCCTTGTTGCATCACTTCTGTGTTATTCCGTCCTCAATTTGCTTATTCAGAAATGGGTGTTTCACCTTTCTCCCACCAATTTCTTGTCCAACCGAGTGGGAAGAGAAGAGGAGAATCCTTTGAAGGGTTTTATTCGGTACACCTACATGTTGGAGTTTGGCAGCAGCAAACTTGCTTCATCGCTTTTTGACCCGTTCATTGCCGCTCATTCCGCTACTGGATGGAATTCGGTTGCCACCATCCATCGCGATCTGTATGGCATGGCCAACTGGATCTATGCGCCGATGGTGTTGCTTTTCTGGATGCTTGCATTCCAAAAGCAAAACAGGAAGTCTGCGGTGTGGGTATTGGCAACCATCTGTCTCCCTTTGACCGTGCTGGCGTTTCCGCTTGTAGCACGTGAGACGGTACGCAACAGGGTCCAATCGGTTGTTCCGCTGGTGATGGGGGCCATAGCCGTCTGGCTTCTTGTACACACATCCCGACATTGGTCGATCCTTCTGGCTGTCATAGGCTTTTCCAACGCATGGGTCATGGCCCAGCAAAATGCTGTTTTGCTCTACTCAAACCAACGGCAATACCAAGCAGAAACGGCTTTTGTCAGGGAGGTTGATGCCGACATCAAGAATACGGTCAAGGATGATGTGCATGCAAAGCCGCTTTTGATTGCCGGAAAGAAAGAGTACGAGTTCGACCAGAATTTCATCCGTTTGCGTTCTTCGATTTTCCGTTCCCAGAATCCGTATGAGACTTCCTCACGTGGCACCGCTTTCATGCGGATTCATGGGCTTCCCTATCATGGGATTGATGTGCAGCTTATCCATCCTGCCGATATGGATAGGTATGTTTCCATTTTGGACTCGATGCCTGCATATCCGAACAAGGGATATATAAGAGAGCTTCCTGATTGCATTCTCGTGAAACTTGAGGATGGTCCATACTGTCCAGCCCCCATATTTCTCTAATGGAGAGGATTTGATAATTCATTTTTGTGCAATGAATTATTAAGATTATAGAAAAAGTTGGAAAAAAGGCTTTCTTTTTTCAGGTGAGTGCTATATAAATTCCTTGTTTCGCTTTTTACGGAACAGAGACTTTATATGCCCTTGAGGGCAGGGACAAAGATAACAAGACACGGCTACCCGGAAAGGGCCCGTACTGAATGCAGAGAAGGCAGAAGACAATGCAGAACGAAACCAACCGCTATTATCTTGATCACCAGAATCAGACGGAATCGAATGCGCGGACGTATCCGAGAAAGTTTCCGGTATCGCTCAAGCGGGCGAAAGGCTCCTGGGTTGAGGATGTGGAAGGCAACAAGTACCTTGATTTCCTATGTGGGGCAGGTACGCTGGTGCTTGGACACAATGATGATGAAGTGAACAAGGCAATGGTGGAGATGATTCAGTCTGATGCTCCGCTGCATACCCTTGATTTGACCACGCCCACCAAAGACGAGTTTGTCCAGACGTTGTTCGGCCTGCTGCCTGCGCCG
>CAJMOS010000084.1 GCA_905215015.1 uncultured bacterium
CGTCACCGTCTCCGGAATCCCTGACACGCCATAGGCTTCTGCAATCTTCCGGACTTTGCGCGAAAGCCAGCCGTCAAGCCCCTGGGGCGTATTCTCCGGACAATCGCCGAAGTCGATGTGGACGACCGGGTAGGTCTTCCAGTCGTAGTCCGTCTGGTCGATGGCCAGCCCTTTGAACAGTTCCCTCCTGCCTTGGAAGATCGCCTCCAACGTGGAAATGGTCAGCGACTTGCCGAAGCGGCGGGGCCGGGAGAGGAAATACATCCTCCCGGAAACGGCAACGAGTTTTGCCAGATATGCGGTTTTGTCCACATACAGGCACCCGCTCTCCCTCAGATTGGAGAAGGAGCTGTTTTCGGTCATGATGGGAAGAAGTTGCTTGCTCATGGCTCAAGCATACCACAGCCATGCGCAATTGGCAAAAGCGCCTCATCTTCCGGGTCTCGGCCTTCCGATTGCGCCCGGACAAAAAAAGGCCCTCCCTTTGGGGAGAGCCGAAAGGACACAGCAAGACGCTCAGGCAAGGATCGACTTGATGTAGTCGCCGATGTGCTTGTCCTTGCAGTTGGCGAAGAACAGCTCCTTGAAACGGGCTCCGCTGAAAGCGCCCTTGACCAGGGCAGGATCCAGCTCCTTGTAGATCTTGACCAGGTCCTGCTCCATGGAATGCTTGCGGACCTCGTCCAGGATCTTCTTGTTCCGCTGCTCCGGCTCGCGGCGCTCCGCGGGGTAGCCACCACCAAAGGGAGCACTGAACAGCTTCTCGAAGATATAGACCAGGTTCAGATCCCCACCCCAGCCGAAGCGGAGGGCGAACGGAAGGGCGACAGCGTTGCCATCGTTGATCTGGGCAAAAGTGTAGGCGTCAAGCGGATCCTCGACATGACCGCAGATCACGCCCGGAAACGAATTCAGGGCAAGCATGGCCCCTTCGCCTGTTCCACAGCCGGTCACAACGAAATCGGCGGCCTTGGCGTTCAGGATCGCGGCGGCAAGGATTCCATTCTGGACATACGTCAGCTGGGCCTCGTCGGTGGCCGAATACATGCCGTAGTTGTCGACCTGCCAACCCTTCTCGTCGGCAACTTTCTTCAAAGCCGCGTAAATGGTCGCATTTTTCGCGGCCTGGCTATTCTCGTTGATCAATGCAATACGCATAGCATACCTCTCTATCGCCTTAGTATAAAAAATAATCAAGAAAAGGCAAAGGGAGCGACAGACCATCCATGAACCTTCAAATGAAACCCATGGAACGCATCAGGAAAATCCAGAACGTCAAACTGAACGCGGACAGCATGGTGGTCAGCATCACGCAGCTGCTGGTAAGCACCCCCTCGTGGTCCATCGCCCGTGCCATGACATAGCAGCTGACCGTCGTCGCCGAGCCGAGCATCACCAGGATCGCCACAAGTTTCTCGGTGCGGAACCCCAGAGAGACGGCAAGCGGCAGGAAAAGGATCTCGAAGCCAAACAGCTTGAGAAACGATGCTGCCAAGGCGGGCTTGGCCCGTCCAAGCGCCTTCTTGAAGCTGAAAGTGGCCCCCATGGCCATCAGCCCCAGCGGGGTGGCCAGAGCGCCCACGTTGCTGGTGAACTTGTCCAGGATCACCGGCATGGGAATACGGAGGGCCGACCAGGCAAAGCCGAGGACGATGCCGTCGATGATCGGGTTCAGCAAGACGTTGCGCAGCGTCCGCTTCAGCATTGCGCCATCGAACCTGCCCTCTCCCGCCGTCACCATCAGCACCAGGACCGCCATGACGTTGTATAGGGGGACGGCCCCGATGATCATCAAGGGTGCCATGCCTCCGGTACCATACATGTTCATGATCAGGGAGACGCCCAGCAGGGCCGCGCTGGAGCGATAGGACGCCTGGATGAACTCACCCCTGAGCGCCCGCTCGCGCAGGGGCAGCGAACACAGCAGGGCGATCAGCACCGAAAGCAAGGTGGCGACGAAGCAGAACACCACGAACTTGGCATCCCAGACCTCGACGATCCTCACGGTCGCGAGTTGCCGGAAGAGCAGCACAGGAAGCGGCAGATGAAAGACGAAACCATTCAGGTACGAGGCGAAACGGTCGTCCATCCATCCAATCCGGTGGAGGAAAAGCCCCAGCACCATCAACAAAAAGACCGGAACCGTCGCGTTCAGGCTGAAGACCAGATTATCCAACACCGAGGACCTCCTTGCTTTCCGCTAGCGGGGCTTGAAGCTCCACTTCTGGTCAAGGTACCCGACCAGGAATTCCTCTGCGAGCGAGCCCTGGCGGATGTTCCGGCGGGCCTCGACGGGGGTAAACCAGGCATAGGAGTCTATCTCCCGGTTGGGGTGGGCCGCCTCGTCTCCGATGGTGACCGTCCAGTTCAGCATCAGCGTGTTGGAAGGAGCGAAGTAATGGGAATGGTTGAAATGAAGACCGGTGATATGGAGCCCCATCTCCTCCTCCACCTCGCGTGCCACCGCATGCTCGGCGTCCTCGCCCTTGTTGACATAACCGGCGACCAAGATGTAGGAATCCCGGCCATACTGCTTGACCAGCAGGATGTTTCCCTTCGGGTCGCGGACAATCATGCTGACCGCGGTGTTGAAGACCGGGAACCGGTAGTCGGCGCAGGTGGAGCAGTAAGGAACCTCGCCCTCACCCTCCAGGAACTTCTTTTCCAGCTTGGTACCGCACTGCATGCAGTAGTTCATCTCGATAGGCATAGGAACCATCATAGCCAAAGAGCCTCCCTTGTTCCAGCGAAAAGGAAGGCCCGATGGCGGAGATCGCGGCAGGCTTCAGGATTTGTCCCGGTCTTCTTCCCTTTTGATGTGGAAGACGTTGATGGTCTCCACATCGCTGCAGCAGAAAGTGGCCTCGCCCGGCTTCTCTCCGGGAAAACTCCCGCCGTAGCGGAGGATGTCGATGTAGGGGAAGGCGACATGCATCGCCATCGGGCAGAGCTTGCCCCGCTCGGTATCAAAATCGAAGGACTGCCCGGGAACATGCCCCCTATGGCAGGGGCAGGGACCCTTGCGGTCGACGACGGTGATGGTGATCCTAGGCCTGTGCGCCATCACGTTCCTTCTTTCGGCAAGGACTGCATGTAGCGGTCCATGTCATCGGCGATCTTCTTGGAATAGGCGACCGCGGCAACCACCGTCGCCGCACCGGTGACGACGTCCCCGGAGGCGAAAACACCCGGCATGGTCGTCTCGCCGTTCTGGTCCACTTTCAAGGTACCCTTCTCGTTCAGCTGCAGCTCCTTGTCGCGGTTTACCAGACGGTCCTGCGGCACCTGGCTGACGGAGATGATGATCGTGGAGGCGGGCACGAACCTGGCGGTCGACTCGTCGAGCACCGTATGTCCGTTCTCGTCCTGGTGGGTGTCGCAGATGTACAGGCCGTCATCGGTGATCCGGGTCGGTGCCTTGTTGTACTCGAAGCGCACCCCGTCAAGCAGGGCGTACTGGAGTTCGTCGGCCGAAGCGGAGCAACTGTCGCGACGCACGTAGATGGTGACGTTCCGGCTGCCATGGCGGATGGCAGTCCGGGCCACATCCATGGCGGAGTTGCCGGCCCCGATGATCGCCACGTCGTTCCCCAGCTCGTAGACGTCGGGGTTGTTCAGATAGTTGATCGCGTAATGGACGTTGCCGAAGGATTCGCCGGGGATGTTCAGATGGCGTGGCCTCCAGGCGCCAGTGCCGATGAACACACTCTTGTATCCGTCATTGAACAGGTCCTGGATCGAAAGGGAGCCACCGATGGCGAAGTTCGGGCGGAAAAGGATCCCCAGCTCGCGCATGCGCTTGTAGTAGCGGTCCAGAATCGATTTCGGAAGCCGGAACTCGGGAATGCCGTAGCGCATGATGCCGCCAATCTTGTCCTTCAGCTCGAACACGGTGACCGTGTAGCCGCGGACCGCAAGCAGGATGGCAATGGTGATACCGGCAGGGCCACTGCCGATGACGCCGACCTTCATGCCGTTTTTCGGTGCTTTCTTGAACGTCAGGCGGTCAAAGCAGGAATCGCTGATATAGTTCTCGATGGCGCCTATGTTGATCGGAGAACCCTTGATGCCACGGATGCAATGGCCCTCGCATTGCTTCTCGTGGTCGCAGACCAGCGAGCAGATGACCGACAGCGGGTTGTTCTCGAACAACATCTCCGCCGCGTCCATCGTCTTGTTCTCCTTCAACAACCTGATCATCTCGGGAATGTTGGTCTGGATCGGGCAACCGGTCCGGCACCGGGGATTCTTGCACTGCAAGCAACGATTCGCTTCTTCTAGAATATGAATGGCCATTCCATGCTCCTCTCTCGTAGTTCAACCTTACACGCAACCGCCCGTCTGGGCAATAAACCGGACTCTGTCTTCAACGATTTCCCTGCCATTCCGCGAGGAACTCCTCCAGGAACGCCTTGAGATAGGCATGCCGGCTGACCGCGATCTCCTTCCCCGTCGCCGTCTGCATCATATCCCCGAGCAGAAGCAGCTTCTCGTAAAAATGGTTGATAGTCGTGCCCTTGTTAGCCATATAGGCCTTCTCGTCCATATGCAGGTTCGGTTTCACCTGCGGGTCGTACATCTCCCGTCCGTGCGCTCCCCCGTAGGCGAAGGCGCGGGCGACGCCGATGGCGCCTATCGCATCCAGACGGTCCGCGTCCTGGACCACTTTTCCCTCCAAGGTCCGGGGAATGACGGAATCGGTTCCCTTGAACGAGACCGACGCGATGATCTCCACCACCCGCCGCTGGGTCTCCTTGGCGACGTGATGGCGGTCCATCAGCGCCTGGGCGCGGGCACTCTGTCCCATCGCCCCGCCGACCAGTTTCCAGTCGTCGACGTCGTGGAGCAGGGCGGCGAGACGGCAGATTTCTTCATCGGCCCCTTCCTTCCTGGCTATCGTGCGGGCCAGGTTGGTCACCCGCAGCGTGTGGGCGGCGTCGTGTCCCGAGGCATCACCCCGGAACAGTTCCTCGACTTCCGATTCCAGCTGGTTCCAATCAAGATTTCCCATGTCATTGGGTATTGTAGCCGAAATCCGTTCTAACAGAAAACAGCGGCAACCCCTGTGAGGCTACCGCCTTTTTTTCTACCAGTTTGTCATTTCAGGAGTCCGATTTCCTTATAGTACCGTGCTGCACCTGGATGGAGCTTAGCTCCGCTGGTCGGCTTCAGCGCGTCCTCCAACTTCATGTATTTCCGAATGGCCACGCACGCCTCCCCTTCTTCCTGGATGTTTTCCCATGCGATTTTCGTCATACGATAAATCAATTCCTCATCGGCGGCATCGGATACAGACATAATCGCCCAGCTCGTCGCGGTCTCATACGGTTCCGTCTGTCCCTCATAGGTGTTGGCAGGAATCGTGAATTTACCCCAACCAGGGTTCTGCTGGAGGTACTTGTCGAGATCCGGTCCAAATGCAATCATGCGAAGGCCTGGAGTGTTCTCCAGTGACTGGAGACTGGTCTTCGGATAGGTTCCGAGAGAGAACCCGACATCAATCGTCCCATCAGCCATGGCCGAAGACATCTCTGAGTCTGACATGTAGCTGACAGATCCCCCGTTGGCGACGATGGACTCTTTGGTGATGCCATACATCGTCTTCAAATAATCTTCCAAGAATACGTTCAGGGCAGAACCGACAGCACCAAAACCAACACGCTTGTTATAGATATCGGAAATCTTCTGTACAGACTGATTTTTCGGAGTCGAGAAGCACTGTACGGTAGCCGGGAAAAGAATCATCATATAGCTGACACCAGTATACTGTTTGTCGAACGGTCCGATACCTCTCTCCCCCCAATAGTGCATGCACTGATGGTCGAACCCGATTGTGCACTGACCATTGGCAATCGCCTTGTAGTTGGAGAAACTGCCTCCCGGACCGATGGAAGAAACCACATTCAGTTCCTTTTCCCAAAACGGTGCGATAGCCGCTGCGATATTGTACATATCGCCTCCGGGAGAACTGGTGAAAATGCTCACGTACTGCGTTTTATCATAGCGCAGGCCAGACAATCCGGCACCCAAAGCAGGAGAAGCGGTTTCACTCGTTTCGCTCTTTCCATTTGCAAAAACCATCGATGCCACCAAAACCATGGCAAGACTCAATGCCCATACCTTTTTCATATCTCACTCCTTTTTATTGTTTCTCAGGTGTTCCCGAGTCAGACTTCGCATGTTGCATGTTGAGAATCGCTACGATGGCGATGGAAATCCCCAACATCACGACTACGGTCAAATTGAGCCGTTTCAACAAGAACCCATTTACTCCGATAATTACGCAGGAAATCAGAAAGATTGCCAGCGCAGTCCACCCTCTCACGTCCTTCATGCGACAACCTCCTTCGGCATTCTTTTTCTCTGAATGAAGTACGGAACAACCACCAGTACGATACCAATGCAATCAGTAATGATTCCTGGAATCATCAGAAGCAATCCACCAGCACCGAACAGCGCACGTTCAATACCGGACAAACGTGCGTTACACCACCCTTCAATCATTGCAGCCAAACACCAACATCCGATGAGGCTGGTACCAGTACAGAGGAGGATGTCAGCTACGGATCCGTACAACAACATGACCGGCTGGTATACAAAGATAAAAGGAACCAGGAATGCGACAAGACCGATTCGGAATGACGTCCACCCGGTTTTTGATGGACTGGCACCCGAAATTCCAGCGGCAGTAAACGAAGCCAAGGCAACTGGCGGGGTGATGACACAAATACAACCGTAATACAGGACGAACATATGTGCACAAAGAGGGTTTATTCCAAGCTTGATCAGAGCAGGGGCCATGATAGTCGCGACACTGATGTACACCGCGGACGTTGTCATACCCATGCCGAGAACCAGACAAGTAATTGCCACCATCAACAATGAGAAAAACATGTTTCCATGACTTATTTTCACGATCTGGTTTGCAAAGAGCAGGTTCACTCCCGTATTCGTCACCCCTCCGATAATGATGCCTGCCGCGGCAGCGGTAATGGAGATACCAATGGAATCCTTGACTCCTTGAGTGAATCCACGGAGGATTTCCCTTCCATCCATCCTCGTCCATTTTCGACAGGCAGCGACCGCAATTAGGAAAATGATTCCAATCAACGCACTGTACTGAGCGCTCTTACCTATGGCGAGGAGATACACCAAAACGACAAGGGGTACTACCATTTGCCATCCGGATTTCAACGTCATTGCGAAATCGGGAATATCCTCTTTCGGAGTTCCTTTCAGGTTGAGTTTCCTGGCACGGAAATCAACAACGAAAAACACACAAGCGAAGTACAAGATTGCGGGAAGAACCGCCCTTCCTGCAACCTCGATATACTTCATGTTGATATTCTGAGCCATGATGAATGCGACTGCACCCATAACAGGGGGCATAATCTGCCCTCCCGTGGAAGAAACAGCCTCGACTGCTCCGGCGAAGGTCGAATCGTATCCGGTCTTTTTCATCAAAGGAATGGTGATGGAACCCGTTCCTGCGACATTTGCGATGGCCGATCCCGAAATCGTACCAAATGCCGCGCTGGCAATGACGGCCGCCTTTGCCGGACCGCCACGCCTCTTTCCGGTAATCGATGTGGCGAAATCAATGAAGAATTTTCCCGCTCCGCTTACCTCAAGCAGTGCGGCAAAGATCATGAACAGCACCACATAGGTCGACATGACCTGCACCGGCATACCGAAGATGCCGTCGGTACGCATGACGACAAAGTCAAGCATGTTCACGTAACTCATATTCGCACGACGGAAGATTCCCGGCAGGTACTGTGCGAAACAGTTCTGGGCAAAGAAGAAAATCGCAATAATCACCATCGGAACACCAGCCACACGACGTGCCAATTCAAGAAGAATCATCATGTAAATGGTTCCTGTGACAATATCCATTCTGGAAAGGTCACCGACTCGCATCTGGTACGCATTGATATCCCGGAGCACATAGCAAGAAATCCAGACAACAAGAATGGCCAACAAGAAATCTACAAAATCGGACAGTCTCTGCCTTCCTTTCATGAACGGCTTGTTCATCAGGCAGATGACCAACATCGAATCGAGGAACAGATGCCTGTATGCCAGATTCTGGGGGAAACCCCAAATGCTTGAGGTGATGAGAAGCATCGCCAGAAACACAAGCAACACCTGGGAAATCGACTTACGCAGGAAGGTTGTTATCTTACACCCCATATTCATTTCTTCTCCTTTTATTTCCAACTCAACGTTTCCGGATGCTGAAATTGCACGTTTCCGCCAACAATCGTTGCCCTCGCCTCAAAACGCCAATCCGATTGCACCTTGTTTCCGTACTTATCCTTGAATACCGTCGGAGTTCTGACGATTTTCAATACCGATATGTCTGCCGTCGTTCCTTCCCGGAGAGTGCCGAGCTCTCGGTCCAGCCCAAGCACTTTGGCCGGATGGGTGGTCGTTCCCAGAATGACGTCTTCCTGACTCATGCCGAGAGCCATCATCTTCGTCATCGTCATCAACAGACTAAACACCAACGGGCTTCTCCAATTGGGTATATTGAGGTCCGTACTGACCGTATCGGGAATGAATCCTTCAGCGATACATTCCCTTGCCAGCACCAACGAGAGATTCCCTTGTCCTTGAGCGACATCCATGACAATCCCTTTTTTTTGGGCGGCGAACAGCGCATCGCCGACACTGCCGGTCTCACTGAGAATTGTGTTTCCTTCTCCATGGAAAATATGGCTGACCACGTCGCCGGGACGAAGCATCTCTACCAATTCCGACATGGGGCAGACACAGTTAGTAGCATGCACGAAAAGCCGTGTCCCAAGATGATCGGCAAGCTGAATGGCTTTGGCAACCGGTTCTTTTCCCAATTGACCCAAGACCTCTTTGCTGGCTCGGATTTTTAGCCCCACAATCTCATTTGGATGCTGCTCAAAGGCATCTTCAAAAAGACGGACATTCCAGACGGAGGGGTCGCAGTTTTCCACAAACTGCGAGGTCATCATCTGCCCCCCCGCACTTACATGGAGCACCAGACGGGTACGGATTTCGAAATCGTTGAGGATACGGAGAACAACCTGATAATTGGAAATGCCCGAACTTCCACAGTCCACCACCATGGTGACCCCGTTCGGGATACAGGCGATATCAGGATTCAGCCCGATATGGGTGGCATAGCGGCTGTCGTGGGTATGCAAATCGATGAGCCCAGGCACAACAAGGCAATCTTTGGCATCGATTGTCTGGCGCGCGACAGTATCACTCGGAGCATGGAGGCTGAGAATCTTTCCTTTGCATACAGCAACATTACCTTCCCAATCGATACCTGCACCCGGATCATACACATGGGCGTTGGTAATCAGCACATCGACATCCATCGTCGCTCTTTCCTCCTGTTCTCCTAGCCCAGAGTAAAGCCACTTTTACAGTGCAACAAGTTTTTTATTTTTTCATATTGAGTGCAAAAATAATTACATATATACTGCAACCATGGATGTCCGAAAGTTTGAATACATTGTGGCAATCGCCGATGAAGGGACGATCAGCAGGGCGGCTGACAAGATGTTCATCTCCCGCCCCGCGCTCAACCATTTTCTTCTGGACCTCGAGAACGAATTGGGAACGCCGCTCTTCAAGCGAATAAACAAACGGCTTGAACCCACGTATGCGGGATCCGTATACATCAAAGGGGCAAGAGAAGTCCTCTCCATCAAAAACCAAACGTACAAGCTGATTGATGAAGCAGCGGGCAACCGCATAGGAACCATTTGCCTGGGAATCACCCATGGAATCGGCAATGCAATGTTCGCAAGCGTCTTTCCCAAATTCCATAGGCTATATCCGAATTACACGATCAAGCTGAAAGAAGCGAACGTCAGGGACTTGGAATCCATGGTTGAGGATGGTATCATCGATATCGCAGTCGTAGGCAACGGCTCAGTTCCCACCCATCTGCATCACATCACGACAATTTCCTGCGAAGTCGCTCTCATTTTGCCGCCGAATCATCCACTCGGAGAAGAAGAGGCTCCCGCTGGCGGGCCCCATGGTATGCTTGACCTGCGACGACTCAAAGACGAGGCCTTTATTCTGATGAACTCCGATACCAACATCAGAACCATCGCCAACAAGCATTTTGCCTTGGCGGAATACACTCCAAAAATCCTCGTCGAGTGCAGCATGAGCATTCTCGCCTATCAGTTGGTCAAGGCGGGCCTCGGCCCATCGATCCTCATGGAATACCAAGTCAACCCCGCCGATGGGGTACATGTCTTTTCCCTTAATCCGGTTGAGCGATGGTACCAAAGCGTTGCATTCCGCAAAGGCACCATATTCACCAAGGCTGAGAATGACTTCATCAGTCTGATCCTTGAATTCTTCAACAAGTCTACTCCCAGCCAGATTTTTCGCTGACAAAACGCGGGAAACCGACACATTGTTCAGAAATGGACCTGTTTCGTCAAAGCCAACAAGGATTGGGTCGTCTCCTTGCTTTGCAGGATGAAGGGGTTGTCGTCCACCTTGCCAAGCACAGCGTCCCGCTCCGCCTCGTTCTCATAGGTGACCATGCGGAAAGGATTCTGGTAATCCTTTTCCTTGGTCAGGTAGACCTGCATCTCGATGTAGGCCCTGACGTCGGCCAGGTGCCGCAGGCACTTTGCCCAGTCCTTTTCGGTCAGGTGCTCATGGCCGAAAAGCATGCGGAGGACCTGGATGCCGAGCACAGCCTTTTCCTCCTCGTAACGGGTGGCGAATTCCCGGTATGCCTGATGCACACCATCCCAACTGTCAATCTTTCCCGAAAGGATATCGTGGCGTAGCGCGTCCATATGGTCCCCCCGGATCAGCTGCCCGCCGACATTCTCCCAGGGAAGCATCTTTCCCGCAGTGCGCTTGTCGAAGGCGGAAAGGCTCTCGCCGCTTGCGGAAAGATAGCCCAGCAGGCTCTTCTCCCCATAGTAGGAAAGCATGTCCTTGTAGGCCCGGTAGCCCTCCGAGGCCTTGACGACCTCGACGGGAAACGCGGAGTTCTCAAACTGCTGCGCCTCGATTACCAAGTCTCCCAGCTTGCCCTTCTCCAGGAGCCAAGCGCCATCGGCCCGCTCCTTGTGGCGTTTGGCCCACGCCTCCTCGGTCCATTGCTCCAGCAGGCGCATGGCCGCGAGGATCTCGTGGACGGTGTCCGGCGCCAGATAGTCGGTCTCGTAGATCTGCCTGGGATGCTTGCGTTTGTCCCGGGCGAGGAATTTCCAGCTGTTGCGCTCAAGCGCGTAGAGGTTGTACAGCCACCAGTAGGCCGGCATCACCACCCGTCCGTTCCCCCGGTCGCCGGAAATCAAGGCGAAAGGCATCGGATTGTGCAGTTCGTAGGGATAGTTGCCCTTGGTGATCAGGGTGAACGAGGCGAAGGAACAGTTGTGCTTCAGCGTGCTGGAGAGGGCCGGCCAGAAGCCACGCCCGGCGACCAGCTCCCCGTCAGCCCCGCGGGAGTTGTGGTTGCTGCCGATATTGGCGCCGGCGGCCATGTTGCTCTGGCCCTTGATGCAGGTGGCGATCAGGAAGGAGTTGTTGTGATGCTGCTCGTGGGCGGGGAAGACCAGGTTGGAAAGCACCTCGCAGCAACTGATGGTCGAGTTGTCGCCGATGATGGAATTGAGCACCCGCGCCCCATACTTCAAATTGACGCGGTCCTCCAGGATGAAACGCACCGCCTTGACCCCGTAAAAGACCCGGCAGCCGTAGCCGATGATGCCGTTGACCAGCTCGACACCCTCGCCCAGCTGAGTCGGCTCCTCCTCGCTTGAGGAGATATGGAGGTTCTTCAGCTTGTTGGCGCCCTTGATGTAGCAGGCAGGACCCACCTCCACATCCTTGATGATCCGGGTTCCCTTGATGACGGAATCGTCCCCGATGGTACCGTAGTAGCCACGCTTGTGGCTCATCGTCCGTTCCGTCAGTCTCGCGAGCGCCTCCATCAAAGGCTTGTCCTCCCGGTGCTTGGCGCAGAGCCAGGCATCCCCGACGGTCATGTCCCGGAAGGGGATGACCGCCCTGCCCTCTGCCTCGTTCATCACCGCGATGGTCACCCGGACCGACTCGTCCTCCCCCTCCTTGACGATTCCGGTTCCGAACTTGGCATGGTTGGTGCACTGGATCTCACCGTTCCCGTGCAGGATGACGCGGTTGCCGACCAGGTAGTGGGAAATGTAGGAACAATCGGAAATCGAGACATGGTCGCCGATATCGCAACTGATGATCCGGCTGTTGTACAGTCCTTCAGGTGCTTCGAAATCGTGAAAGCGAAGCGTCTCTGGCTGCACGGCTCCGATGCGGACAAGGCCGTAAAACGAGCAAAACCGTATGCACGAGGGGTCGAACGGATCGGAGACCAGCACGTCGTCCCATCTCTGGCACCGGTTTCCCTCAGACTCAAGAATTCCGATTTCCTGCATGGTCAGATGACGCCAGGAACCCGGGTTCTGCTCGTTTCTGAGATACCACTCATCCTTCCCCTCGGGAAGGAACGGTGGCTCGACGAACCGGTAGCCGAAGAGCGAAAGCGGAGAAACGGTATTCATGAAAACCCTCCCGGCAGAATACGATCTTGCCTGCAGCAAGCTATTTTACACAACCACATACACAAAGAATAGTCGATTTTGCTCTTTTCCTATGGAACTTGCCATTTTTTATCGCCATCCCGCAATGCTTCCCATTCCATGGTCGCGTTGCACGATTCCTTGGAGATTCCACAATCGTTCCACTCCCTTTCCTGATGGAACCCGTAGATTGGAATCACTCCTTGAGGAGCAAAAAACCAGCAAAGGTGGAAAAGACTATGAGACACAACACGACTTTGAGGATTGCAGCCACTACTGCGATGATGGTCATTTCCCTTGGGCTTTTCGCCCAAGGTACAAACGAGCAGGCCGCTGCCGTTACGGCAACCGCCAGCCAAGGGACGCCCGATTCCTCCTACAGCTACCTGCGGGGGAAAACACTCGGCAAAGAGCGGGAAACCCAGTACGCTTCCTTCGAGACGCTGACTACGGATGAGGAAAGGGCGGCGTTCTTC
>CAJMOS010000085.1 GCA_905215015.1 uncultured bacterium
TTGTGACTAGCAAGGTATCCGTTGTTGCCGCCTGGTTGAAGACATCAAGGTCATAGGTGGATGTCTCTTCGATGCGGATTCCCGAAACCGTACTGAGCAGTTCGTGGATACGGTCTACGGTGTCTGAATCACCCCTATGCATGATCATGACCGTTCGCCCTGCAAGGTCGGGGGCATGATGTTTTTTGCCCGCAAACGGATCGTTGACGGTGACCGCAAGACACTGCTTTATCAAACCGGGCGAAGGAATTCGCGACGGTCCAGCCAGCTCTTCGCGTCACATACCCCGACCATCCCAAGATTGGCAAAGTCGTCGAAGGGAACCACCTGCAGGGTCCATTCCGGAAACCGCTCGCCATACCGGCTCCAGAGGCTGGTGAAAGGGGCGCGGGGGTAAGAGAGGAGCTGACCGAAAGGTGCGTGCCTCCGATGGTCCTCCGGGCTCCTGCTACAGCCTTATCGGTGTAGGAGACAAGCGGCATCGCATAGTCGATAATCGCTTTACCGGTCTCGGTCGGCTGACCCCAGGTGGGTCCGGACGGGCGACCTGCAACCCGCTTCGGTCTCGAGGCTGTCGAACTGTTTCATGGTTGATATGCAGGCGTTCGCCTGCCTTGGTGAACGAGCCTGTGTCGGCCACTTCAAGAAACGCTTTGAGATACCTGTGGTAACGCATGCAGACCCTGCTCAACTAAAAGCTGATTCTATGATTCGGAAGTCGTTCTTCATCCAGAGGAATCCGGGTGTGTCGGTATATCCTATGGCTTTGGAAGAAGTGCAGAAACAGAGCATGTTCCCGGTCGGTGGCGAGAACACCGCCTACGCCGACTGTTTTGGGGGAGCCAGCTATCTGAAGATGCTGGGCCTGAAGCAGGTCGCGATCGGCAGCGTGGCCTTCGGGCCTGGTTGGAGGAACAACTGCATCTCCCTCATGCCGAAGCTGGTGGCGGACAGGTGCTGCCGGTTGCCGCCGGTCATGCCTGGTGTCAGGAGTGGGGGTGCCCCGACCGCGAGTCGAAGCCTGGTGACGTGGCCAACATTCCCGCCGGCGTGAAGGAACCGGGACACGGACACAGTGGAGCGAGCCGGTGGATGGCGAGGAGTATCGGCAGCTTCCGTAACGCAGGACAATCTTTTCTGGATATATGTGGAGAACCCTTGGCGATTTTGTTCGGAGGAAGTATCTTGGAGCCATCCTTGTAAAGAAAGGTGATGTCTATGAACGAAGTAAAAGAGCCTAACAAAAAGCCATTGCTGTATTATTACTTTCTGGTTCTGCTCATGATTTTCCTGTTCAACTTCCTGGTGTTCCCCCAGATGGTCGCCCCGCGCGTCCGTGAAATCGACTACGGGACCTTCATGACCATGACGGAAGAGCACAAGATCGACCAGGTCCAGCTGGAGTCGAACCAGATTGTCTTTTCGGATAAGGATGGCAACATCTACAAGACAGGGTTGATGAACGACCCGAACCTGGTGGAGCGTCTGCACAACGCAAACGTCACCTTCGCCAGCCAGATTGTCCAGCAGCTTTCCCCCCTTGCCAACTTCCTGCTCTCCTGGGTGCTCCCGATCGCCATCTTCTATCTCCTCGGACGGAGGCTTAACCGCGGGATGATGAAGAACATGGGCGGTGGCGGCATGATGTTCAACATGGGCAAGAGCAACGCCAAGGTCTATGTCCCGAGCGAGACCGGCATCAAGTTCGCCGATGTCGCCGGCGAGGAAGAGGCCAAGGAAAACCTGCAGGAGATCGTCAACTACCTGCATGACCCGTCCAAATACCAGAAGATCGGCGCGAAGATGCCGAAGGGCGTCCTGCTTGTCGGTCCTCCGGGAACCGGCAAGACCATGCTGGCGAAGGCGGTCGCGGGCGAGGCCGGGGTCCCGTTCTTCTCCATCAGCGGCAGCGAGTTCGTCGAGATGTTCGTCGGCATGGGCGCCAGCAAGGTCCGGGACCTGTTCCGCCAGGCCAAGGAGAAAGCCCCCTGCATCGTCTTCATCGACGAGATCGACGCCATCGGCAAGAAACGTGACGGCAACTTCGGCGGCAACGACGAGCGGGAGCAGACCCTGAACCAGCTGCTTACCGAGATGGACGGCTTCGAGGGCACCAACGGCGTCATCATCCTCGCCGCGACCAACCGGCCGGAAAGCCTTGACCCCGCCCTGACGAGGCCGGGTCGTTTCGACCGTCGTGTTCCTGTCGAGCTTCCCGACCTGCAGGGCCGCGAGGCGATCCTCAAGGTCCACGCCAAGAAGATCAAGACCGAAGCGAACATCGATTACGGCAAGATCGCCCGTATGGCAAGCGGCGCCAGCGGCGCGGAATTGGCCAACATCGTCAACGAAGCTGCTTTGCGCGCCATTCGTGACGGCCGTGCCGCCGCCAGCCAGGCCGATATGGAAGAGTCGATCGAGGTCGTCATCGCTGGCTACCAGAAGAAGAACGCCATCCTTACCGATGCCGAGAAGAAGGTGGTCGCCTACCATGAGGTCGGGCATGCCCTGGTCGCGGCCCTGCAGAACCATTCCGCTCCGGTCCAGAAGATCACGATCATCCCGCGCACCAGCGGGGCTCTCGGTTACACCATGCAGGTGGACGAGGGGAACCATTACCTCTACACGAAGGAGGAAATGGAGAACAAGATCGCGACCTTCACCGGCGGCCGCGCGGCAGAGGAAGTGGTCTTCGGCAGCGTGACGACGGGCGCATCGAACGACATCGAGCAGGCCACCAAGATGGCCAGGGCGATGATCAGCCGCTACGGCATGAGCGACAATTTCGACATGGTGGCGCTGGAAACCGTCACCAACCAGTACTTGGGCGGGGATGCGTCGCTTGCCTGCTCGGCTGATACCCAGACCGAAATCGACAAAGAGGTTGTCGCGCTGGTGAAGAAACAGCACGAGAAGGCTGTCGCGCTTCTCAAGGCGAACCGTGCCAAACTGGATGAGATCGCACAGCATCTCTACCAGAAGGAAACGATTACCGGAGAGGAGTTCATGAACATCCTGAACCGGAAAGAGAACTAGATTTCCATCGCTGTTCCCCATCTTCTCCAGAGGATGGGGAACCTTGGTCCTGAAGCTGTGCTTCGTTGCTTTGGAACCTCTCTTCCGCTACAATCTATCGTGTTTGAGGAGATGACATGGATCCCTTAGTCTCAATCATTGTGCCGGTATACAACGGGGAAGCGTGGATTGCCCGCTGTGTCCAGAGCGTCCTTACCCAGGAGTTTACGGAATATGAGCTGATCCTGGTGGATGATGGAAGCAAGGACGCCACTGCCGCCATGCTTGACACATACGCCAAGGAAGACGCCCGGGTACGGGTCATCCACAAGCCCAACGGGGGGGTCTCCTCGGCCCGCAATGCCGCGCTGGACATCGCCAAGGGCACGTACGTCCAGTTCATGGATGCCGATGACTGGATTCCTTCAGACTCCACGAAGCTGTTGTACCAGTCGGCCGTCAGCCACGATGCCGACATGGTCATCGCCGATTTCTGGCGGGTGGTAGGGGACCGCGTCTCCCAGAAAGGCGACATCGAGGAAGAGCAGGAGATGGACAAGCTCGCCTACGTGGGTTTCATGCAGCAGAATCCCGCCGATTTCTATTATGACGCGCTGTGGAACAAGCTGTTCCGCCGGAGCAAGATCGAGGCCCATCAGCTCCGTATGGATGAGTCTCTTTCCTGGTGCGAGGATTTTGTCTTCAACCTTGAGTTCATCCTCCATGTGGAGAAGATCTTCGCCCTCCGCGCTCCGGTCTATTACTATGTGAAGACCACCGGTTCCTTGGTGAATACCCGGTTGAAGTTCTCACGTGTGCTGCGCATGAAGCTCGACATGCTTGAGTACTACAACGAGTTCTACATGCAGCTGTATGACGAGAAGTCGTACCGGAAGAAGAGAGGGGAGCTCTACCGCTTCCTGATCGATGTGGCGGGTGATGGCGGGGCCATCGTCATGTCGCTCGGAACCAAGAAGCTCGGCAAGGAAGTGATTCCCGCAGTGGCCGCCGGCGACATGCTGGATGACAACTTCTTCACGGAACTCTACTACCAGGACAAGCTGTTGGCCCGCTATCTGGCCACCGTCGCAAACCGTTTTGACTTGGAGCTACGCGATGTCCGGATTCTTTGCTATCTTATGGTATCGCAAGGTACCCGGTCGACCAAGGCGATCAAGGATTTCACCGGCTACTCGCAAGTGGTGGTATCCACCAGCCTGCGGGCCATGACGCTCCGCCATTTCGTCCACATCGGCAAAGGACGGTCGGCCCTGATCAGTCTCGGCTCGGAGAGCAAGCCGGTCGTCGAGGCGATCGGGCAGGTGCTCACCGATTTCCAGCGGATCAGCGAGGTGTCGCTATCCCAACAGGAGCGGCTGGAGTACCGGAGACTTCGAAGCAAAAGCATTGGCGGCATCAAGCAGCTCTTGCTGACAAAGGTGGAAGGCACAGGCGTATGAGGCTGGAAGAACCGGATGTCATGGAAATCGCGCGGTGGCTGGAGAAGCGTGGCCGCCTGCTCCTCGAGAAGGAGTATCCCCACCATGGTTCCACGACGGTCTTCGACCACTCCATGCATGTGGCGCTCAAATCGCTCCAGATCGTCCACAAACTGCATTTGCATGTCGACGAGAAAAGCCTGGTCGTCGGCGCCCTGCTGCATGATTACTTCCTCTACGACTGGCATGAGAAGGTGTCGTGGCATCGGCTTCACGGCATCCGCCATCCCCGTTTCGCCTTGGACAACGCCCTGGAAGACTACCAGCTGAACGACATCGAACGCGACATCATCCGCCACCACATGTTCCCCGGGACCTTCGTCTGCCCCCACACCTTGGAGGGGTGGGTCGTCTGTCTGGCGGACAAGCTTTGCGCGGTGGGAGAAGGGTATTCCCCCTTCCGCCGGGGGATGCACCATAATGCTGAGGACATTCCCTGCGGCAAGAGCGTATAAGACGGGAAGGTATTTCTTGCATAAGAATGCATGAAATAAGAAATCATCGAATCGGCATTGCCGCTGGCTTGGTGGTATATTTGTCTACGGCATGTGAAGCGTTTGTAGGCAAGATGGATCCTGAGAGGAAATTCCTGTGCATGCCGGATGCGATAGGATATACAGACAAATCCAATGACAAGTTTCCTCTCTTCTGCTTTGCATGAACCGATAAGGACCTCACCAAGACTATTGATATTGCATGATGGAAGGCGTTGGGGATGGAATCCCAAGGATGGCAGGCTATGACCACACCGGTAGTCCATTGCAATGCATCCGGAAAAACCTGCCGGCAACCCCAGACACGGAAAGAGCCCCTCCCGGCATTCCGGCCGGGAAGGGCCCTTTGCATTTCATCGTATCAATGCCAGAGGTCGTTCGCCTTCAGCACGTACTCGGCAAGGGCGCGGTTGGTGTCGATCCAGGCACCATGGGCAAGCATGTAGCCGATCAGGTCGCTCAGCATGGCGACCCTGCTGGCGCGTCCCATGAACTGCGGATGCAGCACGAAGTTGATCATGCGCCCTTCTTCGGCAAGGGCGTCGAACTCCTCCCGCCAGATTTCCGCCATCTCCCGGGGACTCTTCAGCTCGTACCGCTCGGGAGGAGTATCGGTGTAGAAGTCATAGGCGGTGTCGTCGAACATCGAGTCCTTGGGCAGCTCGACCAACGGCACCCGCTTGCCGTCCACATCATGGATGAACGGCCCGTCGGCGTCCCGCCAGTTGGAAGAGTAGATGTAGCCGTGTTTCAGCCAGAGCTTCTTGGAGTAGTCGTGGATCACGCCTCCGGGACCGCGGTGGCCGACGATCCGGTAACCGGTCAGTTCCTTGATTTTCCGCTCGGCCTTGGTCATGATGGCGTCTTCTTCCTCTTCGGTCGTGTCGGGGTTGTCCTCATGGAACCAGCCATGGAAGCCGATGTCGTGGCCGCGGCGGGCTACCTCGCGCACCACGTCGGGGTACTGCTCGGCCACACAACCGGGAATGAAGAAGGTCGCCTTGACCTTGTGGACATCCAGCATGTCCAGGATGCGGGGTATCCCCTGCTTGGGACCGTAGGCGCCACGGGACATGTCCGTCAGATGCCTCGCGCCAATCTCGCCATGGGTGGTCCACATGGTCTCGGCGTCGATATCGAAGCCGAGGGTGATGGCGATCCGCTTGCCGTCCGGCCAGCGGGGCACGTCTTCCAGCTTTCCCTGGTTGTACATCGACTTATCCATTGTATGCCTCCTTGTGGGCAAGCACGTACCGCGCGACGTTCTCGCAGGTGGTGATCCAGGCCCCATGGGCCTGCATGTAGGCGATGAACCGGCAAAGCGGCTTGATCCTGCTGCCTCGCCCGATCAGCTGGGGGTGGAGCTTCAGGACGAAGACTTTGTTGCCTTCCTCGGCAAGGGCGTCGAACTCGTCCTTCCAGTTCCCGAAGACCTCGCGGGTGGTGTACATCGAGCGGACGGCCGGGTTGCTGAAGGTGAAGAACCAGTAGGTCATGTCGTCCATCGTCTGCTCGTTGGGAAGCTCTACCAGGTCCGAGTCGTCGACAGGGTAGGCCCAGTCGCAGTCCTTCATCGTGCTCTCGTACAGATATCCCCGCTTCTTCAGCATCTCCATAGTGTAGGGGTGGACGACTCCCAGCGGCCCGCGGCTTCCGACGGGCTTCCTGCCGGTCAACCGCTCGATCAGGGCCTCGCTTGTCTCCAGCTGCCTGAGGGCCTCGTCCTCAGGAAGGTCGATGTCGGCATTATGGTCGTAGGTATGGTAGGCGATTTCATGGCCGCGCCTTGCGATCTCCTTGCAGCATTCCGGATATGCCTGCAGGACAACACCAGGGATGAAGAAGGTGCTTTGTATGCGGGTGGTGTCAAGACACTCGAGGACCCTGCGCAGTCCCTCATGGGGGGCATACAGCCCACGTGAGTAATCGGTGAATCCCATCTGTCTGCCTTTGCTCTCCGCGCGGCTTTTCCTGAGGTATTCGGCGTCAAAGTCGAACGTGACCATGACGGCGATCCGTTTGCCCTCCGGCCAGCAGTACGCAGGCCCGTTCGTATGTCCATCAATAGGAAGCATTGCCTCAACTCCTTGGTTTCTTTGTCAGAATATACAATTCCGGCGGGTTCTGTGCAATTGAGCGAATATGAATTGTATTTTTTTACAAAAAATCGGGGAAACCTATTGCATAAAAATTCAGAAATTCGTTATAAATAGGCCAACGAAAGAAACTAGTTCGTTTTTGGAGGCATACAAATGAAAAAACATACGATGGTTATGGTTCTCATGATGGCTCTGGCAAGCTTCACTGCTTTCGCACAGGGAACGAAGGAGAGCGCAGCCGCACCGGCAAGCGCCGCCCTTGATTCCATTCCCGACAACCCGCTCAAGGGCAAGACGGTGAGCGTCGGCTGCTCCGCCACCTATGTACCGTTCGAGTCCATCACGATGGACGCCTCGGGCAACAAGACCAATGTTGGCATGAACATCGACCTGATCAAGCTGATCGTCGAGGACCACCTTGGCGGCAAGGTGAACTTCGTGGACATGCCCTTCAAGAGCCTGATCGCGGGCATCCAGTCCGGCCAGATCGATTTCTGCTCCGGCGGCATGGCTCCGACGGCCGAGCGGGCGAAGACCTTGGATTTCACCGTCCCGTTCTTCTGGCCGAGGAACGCCATCGTCTATCGGGACACCGACAATTATCCTGACCTGAACAGCCTGGACGGCAAGACCGTCGCCTACGTCTTCGGCACCAACTACCAGAAGGTCGCCGAGCAGATCCCCAACGTCAAGGCCGTCGGCATCCAGGGAAGCCCAGCCTGTGTCGAGGAAGTGAAGAGCGGCAGGGCTGACGCATGCATCATCGACGGCGCCGGCGCCACCGAGTTCCTGAAGCAGAACAAGGGCCTGAAGCTCTCCCTGCTTGACAAGAACGAGAAAGACTGCTTCGCCATCGGCTTCCCGAAGAACTCCCCGTACTACGAGACCTTCAACGCCGAGCTGCAGAAAGTCATGGAAGATGGCGAGCTGGACAAGATTGTCGCTTCCTGGCTGAGCGAAGAGTTCATCCTGTAAAAAGAGAAGGATTTCACTGTGAACCTTGATTTTTCGAGCGTATGGCAATACTGGCCATTCCTGTACCACGGAACGCTGCTCACCCTGCGGGTCACCTTCTTCTGCACGATTTTTGGTTTCCTGCTTGGTGTGCTGCTTTCCCTGGTGAAACTGAGCCGCTGCAGACCCTTGCAGTGGTTCGGTCGTTTCTATACGTCGATTTTCCGCGGAACTCCGCTATTGGTGCAGCTGTGCATCATCCACTTCGGCGTCCCCCAGCTCTTCGGTGTCCGTTTTACGGCAATCCAGAGCGGCATCCTTGCCTTCAGCCTGAACAGCGCCGCCTATGTCTCGGAGATTTTCCGTGGCGGCATCCAGGCCATCGACAAGGGCCAGTTCGAGGCAGCAAAGAGCCTGGGTGTCGGCTATGGTGACATGATGAAGGACATCATCCTTCCCCAGGCGCTGCGCCATATCCTGCCCGCATTGGTCAACGAGGCGATCGCCCTGCTGAAGGAGTCGAGCCAGCTTTCCTACATTGGCGCGGTCGAGTTGCTCCGCGCGGCCGACCAGATTACCGTTGTCAGCTACCGCTTCTTCGAGCCGTACCTGGTAGCCGGCCTGATCTACTATATCCTGGTCATGATCCTCTCCTTCTTCATGAGCAAGCTGGAGCGATGGGTGAACCGGAGTGAAAGGGGATGAGCATGGAGAACGTCATTCAGTTTGAAGCCGTCCATAAAAGTTTCGGCAATCTGGAAGTCCTGAAGGGAATCGACATGTCCATCCAGAAAGGGCAGGTCGTCACCCTGATCGGCCCTTCTGGCGGGGGAAAGAGCACCATGCTCCGCTGTATCAACGGCCTGGAGGTCCCGACAAGCGGCAAAGTCTTGGTGAATGGGGTCGACATTACCGCCCCCAAGACCGATATGACCAAGATCCGCAAGGGCATCGGCATGGTGTTCCAGCATTTCAACCTGTTCCCCCATCTGACGGTCATGGAGAACATGATCTACGCGCCGATGAAGGTGAACAAGCTGGGCAAGGAGGAGGCGACCGCCAAAGCCATGCAGTTGCTCAAACGGGTTGGCTTGACCGAGAAGGCGGACCAGTTTCCTGGCAAGCTTTCCGGCGGACAGCAGCAGCGTATTGCCATCGCCCGCGCTCTGGCCATGGAGCCGGAAATCATGCTCTTCGACGAGCCGACCAGCGCCCTTGACCCGGAGATGGTCAAAGAGGTACTTGAGGTCATCAAGAGCCTTGCCCATACCGGCATGACGATGGTCCTGGTGACCCATGAGATGGGTTTCGCCAGGGAAGTCGCCGACAAGGTTTGCTTCCTTGACGGCGGGAAGATCCTCGAGCAGGCGCCGCCCCAGGAGTTCTTCTCCCATCCCAAAGCGGAACGAACCAGGGAATTCCTTGAGAAAGTCCTTTGACAGGAACGCCACCCCGCGGGGTGGCGATTGTGTATCCAAGGGGGTACGACGATGGTTCTTGAACAGACTTGGCGGTGGTTCCACCAACACGCGGAGCTGTCCTTTAAGGAATACGAGACCACGATGGAAATCAAACGCATCCTTTCCACCATCGACGGGGTCTCGTTGCTTGAGCTGGGCCTTCCTACCGGAGTCCTTGCGCAAATCAAGGGAGACCAGGATGGGCCGGTCATCCTGCTGCGCGCGGATATCGACGCCCTGCCGATCCACGAGCGGACGACGCTTGATTGTCCGTCCCTCACCGAAGGGACCATGCACGCCTGCGGCCACGACTGGCATATCGTCAACCTGCTGCGCACGGCCAGCTTGCTTTCCCGGAAGCGGAAAGAAATCCATGGAACCATCCTGTTGCTCTTCCAGCCCGCGGAAGAGTCCGGCGGGGGTGCGAAGCGTGTCGTCGACACAGGCCTGTTCACGAACTATCCCGTCAGGCGCGTGTTCGGCCTGCACATCCAGCCCCAGCTGGAAGCAGGCGTGATAGCCGTCTGCGACGGGGCGATCAGCGCCGCCGTCGACCGCTTTTCCATCACCATACACGGCAAAGGTTGCCATGGCGCCCATCCCGAGGATGGCCTGGACCCGATTCCCGCTGCCTGCCAGCTTGCCGTCAGCCTGGAGAACATCGTCGCCCGCCGCGTCAAGGCGTCCGACCAGGCAGTCGTCAGCGTGACACGACTGGAGGCCGGCTCCAGTTGGAACATCATCCCCGACAAAGCGGTGTTGGAGGGCACCAACCGTACCTTCAGGCCGGAAGTGCGTTCCCTGATCAAGCGCTGCTTCGAGGAGAAATGCCACGCGCTCGAGACGGAAGGGTACCAGGTGGAGCTGGATCTGAAGTGGGGGACCCCAGCGACCGACAACGACCACGGTCTGACCAATTTGGTCCGTGACGAGGCACGCGCCGAAGGACTGAAGGTGGTGGAGCTTGCGGGCGGGGAGATGTCGGGCGAGGATTTTTCCTTCTACCAGCAGCTGGTTCCCGGTACCTTCTACCATGTGGGGGTGGGCGGTTCGTATCCGCTCCACAGCCCACATCTGGAGATTGACCGGAATTGCCTGGAACAGAGCGCCAGGCTGTTAGCGGGTATTGCGATCCGCGCTGGAAGCGAGTGTTGACTTGGAAGGCAACGCCCGTGTTTCCATGAGGATCATGACCGAAAGCACCAGCAGAAGGTAGTAGGGGTACAGGCCGAATCCCGCCAGTTTCGCCAATAAGGCGAAGAAGGGGGAGAAGAAGGTCGAACCTATGTATGCGGACGCCATCTGCAAGCCCACCATCGCCTGCGAGTTCTCTGCTCCAAAATGCCGGGGTGTCATGTGGATGATGCTCGGGTAGATGGGCGCGCAACCCAGTCCTACCGTGACCAAGCCGAGGAGCGCGAGACCATCGGAAACCGGCTGGAGGATGCAGAGGATTCCTGCCAGCGCGACCGCGCTTCCCACCCTGATCATCGTCTCGTCACGTAGCCGCATGGCGATGAAACCGCAGAGGGCGCGCCCGAGCGTGATTCCCAGGTAGAACAGCGAGGCGAATTTCGCCGCGGTGACCGCATCGATTTCCCTTGCCTGCACCAGATAGCTTGCGGCCCACACTCCCGTGCAGTTCTCAAGCGTGCTGTAGCAGAAAAAACAGGCCAGTGTGGCGATGGCTCCACGCATCTTGAGGGCTTTCCGCAGGTGGCCTCCCGTAGCGGAGGTGGCGGCACCCGGATCCTGTTTCCTCGGAACCCAGAGCCGGAGGGAGAAAAACAGCGCCAAGGTAAAGCAGCCCTGCAGGATGGCGATCAACCGGTAGCCTCCCTGCCAGCCGAGCCTTCTCGACAGGGCGAAGCCCATGAGCACTGGCCCCAGCGAGGCTCCGATTCCCCACATGCAGTGAAGCCAGCTCATATGGCTGCTCTTGTAATGGAGCGCCACGTAGTTGTTCAACGCCGCGTCGACACTTCCGGCCCCGAGCCCGTAGGGAATCGCCCAGAGAAGCAGCATCCAGAAGCGGGTGCACAGCGAGAATCCCCAAAGCGCCACGGCCGTCATCAATGTGCTGACAAAGGTGACGATTCCCGCATGCAACTTCTGGTTGATACGGTCGCTCAGAAGACTGGAAACGACCGTCATGAGGCTGATGGTCATGGAAACCAGTCCGCCCTTGGCGATACCGACTCCCAATTCCGTATGCATCAAAGGCCAAGCGGACCCTAGGACGGTATCCGGAAGCCCAAGGCTGATGAAGGAAAGATAGATGATTGCCAACAAAGCAAGGTACATGCGCCCACTTTCTCACAAAGAAACTGAAGAAACAAGGGGGCAAAACCCTATGGGCTTTGCGAAATCCGGAGTACAATACAGCCATGATCCGCTTTATCGTATGTGGCAGTGGTTGGAGGGCGATGTTCCCCGTGCGGCTTGCCCGCCTCGTCCCAGACCGGTTCGAGTTGGTTTCCCTGTACACCCACACGGTGGAGCGGGCAAAGATCTTGCGGGAACAGGGCCTTCCCGCGGTCTCAAACATGGACCAGTCGCTCTCGGTGCCCCATGACCTCGTCATTGTCGCTTCCGGTCCTGGAGACCTCGAGAAAACCTTGGCCAAACTCTGCGCGAGGAACGAGCGGGTTCTTTCCGAGACATCGTTCCTTCCGCTTGACGAGGACGCCTACAAGACGCTTTGGGATCTTCCTGTCTCCGTGCTGGAGCAATATTGGTACACGCCCCTATGGACCTCTGTCGCGAAGATGTTGCCGGCAATCGGCCGTGTCGACCAAGTCTATCTCAGCGGACTCCATTGCCATCACGCCGCTGCCATCTTCCGGAGGATCTTCCAGGTAGGCGATGAACAGCCGCGCATGCTGGATTCGGTGGATTTTCCCTCCCGATGCGTCAGGACGGCGGCAAGGGGCGGCATCTGCTTGAGCGGGGAACGACAGGACTACACAAGGTCAATCAGGGTGATGCGGTTCGAACAGGGACTGGCGGTGTACGACCAGTCAAGCAACCAGTATCACAGCGCGTTCTTCGGGCTGCATTTCGAAATCCGTGGAGAGAAGGGGACCATCACCGAAAATGGCGTCACCATGCTTGACGCGCACAACTATCCGATGACGTTGCCCTTCCGGTTCCACACGGAACGGCGCTTTGGCAATGAATCGCTTGCGCTTACCCACGTGACCGTGGGAAGCCAGACAACCTTCACCAACGCGTATGGCGAGGCAAATCTGGATTACGACGAGATTGCCATCGCCCGGATGATGGAACTGCTGATGCTGGGCAAAAACCCCTACCCAATCCAGGAAGCGATCCGTGACGCCCGTCTGGGAAAACGCTTCCTAGCGAAGTAGCCTGCGTACTGGCACACATGACTCGTCATCCAAGCATTCACATATCTCATTTATATATAAGATTTTTCATGTTTTACTATCTTACATAAAGATTACATATGTATAAAATAATTTCATCTAACTATTTGCTATAG
>CAJMOS010000086.1 GCA_905215015.1 uncultured bacterium
GACTTCACCTTCGAGGCCCTCCATGTCTGGGAACACGGGGACGAGAGCTTCTATCCGGTGCAGGCCCGATACCTGTATGAAGTGGGGCAGTACATGGTGTGGCGGCTCGGGCAGTTCAAAAGCAGGAGCTAAGCCTATAGGGAATTGAGGAGGAACATGGGATGTATCACGTCGTTTGTTATGGGGACAGCAACACCTGGGGGGATTGCCCGCTCGGGGGCCGCTGGCCCTACGAGGTGCGTTGGACCGGAATCCTGCAAACCTTGTTGGGAAAAGACTTCCTCGTGCACGAGGAGGGGATCAACGGAAGGACGACGGTCTTTGACGACCCGATGGGGGGAACGTACCGCAACGGCCTGAAAGGACTGGGGTATGTGCTCTCCACCCACGGACCGATCGATGTCCTGACCATCATGCTCGGAACCAACGATACGAAAGAAAATCTGAATGCAAGCCCGTATGCGATTGCCAAAGGAATGGAGACGCTGGTCGCGCTCACCGAACATTTCGTGTATCCGCAAGACCAGGGTGTCCGGCATATCCTGATTGTCAGCCCGATTGCGATCGGGGACAGGATCATGGATGTCCCGCGGTTTCGGACCTATGGTCCTACCGCCCCGGAAAAGAGCCGCCGTCTCGCTCCGCTCTACCAGGAGGTCGCCCGCAACCATCACTGCGCGTTCTTCGACGCCTCGACGGTCGCCGGACCGAGCGAGGAAGACCAGCTGCACATGATGTCGCAGGCCCATAAGGCGCTGGCTGAGGCGCTTGCACCTCTGGTCCGGGATCTCGCGCTCAAGTCCTGAGCCTCAGCGTGAAGGTGTTTCTTCCGACGGGATAGATGCTTTCACAGACTTCCATCGGTTTCGCATGCTGGTCAAGCGTGAAACTGCTGATCACGATCGCGATCGAGCCAGGCTGCGCGCCAAGCAGCCTGGCTTCCTTGTCGTCCAGGTTCTTCGCGCTGATTGTCTTGGTGATGTCGCTGCGGTGCAGCTCATGTTCCTTGAAGATGTCATGGAGGCTGGTTGTCTCCAGGTCGTAGTTCTCGATGAAGGAGAGGGAGAGGGGCAGGTAGCTCGTGGTGATGACAATCGAACCTTGGTCGAAAGAGCCGCTCTGGTAGCGTAATCTGGTCAGCTTCATGACCTGTTCTCCTTCTTTCAAACCGAGTTTTTCCGCGACCTCGGCCGGCGCCTTCATCCTTCTGAACTCCAGGACCTCGGTGGTCGTCTTGAATCCTTGGCTCTTCAACTCTTCGGCGAAGCTCTCGATGAAGATGGAGCTCTGCTCGAGCACCTTGGCAGAGGTGACGATGGTGCCTTTCCCCTTGATCCGCTTGATCAGGCCTTCGTTCTGCAGTTTCAAAAGGGCGGTGCGGACCGTAGTCCTGCTGACCCCATACGCGTCGCAGAGTTCGGTCTCCTTGGGCAGCATCGTTCCTTCCGGGAGGGTTCCATCCTTGATTTTCGTATGGATGGTGTCGAGGATCCGATCATAGAGCGGCATGGAGAAACTCCTTTTGTTTGTAGTAAGTCTGCATTACTTTGAATAATGTAATAACATATTAGCGGTGAAAGCAGATTTTGTCGAGAATTTTCTCAATTTTTTTTAAAATGTTTCTAGTTGACAGGTCACAAAACCATGACATAATGGTTTTCTGTGAAGGGAAAACCTTCCTATGTGGTTATATACGGAGGATTGCATGTCCATTCGGTCAAAACATCGTCAAGCCCGTTTTGATGTCGTGGTGGTGGGAGGAGGCATGAATGGTCTTTGCGCCGCCATCGCCAGCGCGCGCCACGGTGCAAAGACGGCATTGGTCCAGGACCGCCCGGTCCTCGGGGGCAACGCTTCCAGCGAAATCCGCATGCATATCTGCGGTGCCGGAGTCGACATGACCAAACCGAACCTGGAAGAGACAGGCATTCTCTACGAGTTGATGCTGGAGAACAAGCGGGTCAACGATTCCTACAACTACAGCATCTGGTCGACGGTGCTCTGGAGCGCCGCGAGCCAGCAAAAGAACCTGACCTTGTTCCTGAACTGCGTCATGTACGACGTCAGCCTGGAGGGGAAGAAGATTGCCGCGATCGACTGCTATCAGGGCACTACCGAGTGCCATTGGCATATCGAGGGGAGCGTTTTTGATGACGCGACCGGCAACGGGACGCTCGGGTACATGGCCGGCGTCCCCTACCGGACCGGCAGCGAGGCCAAGAGCGTCTATAGAGAACCCCATGCCCCGGAACAGGCAGACAACAACCGCATGGGCAACACGTTGCTCTTCAAGGCGGTCGATACCGGGCATCCGGTGAGATTCGTCGCTCCCTCTTGGGCCTGGCATTTCACGGAAGAGGACCTGAAGTACCGCAACCATCCCAATCTCGTCCACGAGCAAGAGGCATTGACCGTGCTGGACACGGGAAATGCCAATGGCAAGCAGTATACCGAGGCTCCCTGCCTGGACTATGGCTACTGGTGGATCGAGCTGTCCGGAAAGAACCGCGACATCATCGACGAATACGAGTCGATCCGCGACGACCTGCTCAAGGCGGTCTATGGCGTTTGGGACCATATCAAGAACGTCGGGGACCACGGTGCGGCGAACTACGAGCTCTCGTGGGTGGGTATGCTGCCCGGAGTGCGGGAAAGCCGACGCCTGATGGGCGAGTACGTCCTGAACGAGAATGATGTCCTTGCGGGCCGAAGGTTTCCCGATGCGGTCGCCTATGGTGGATGGCCGATCGACGTCCATTGCGCCCATGGCTTGCTCGACAAGGGGAACGTCCCGTCCCTCGTCCATAGCTTTCCTGGCTGCTATACCATTCCGTATCGTTGCTATGTCGCGAAGAAGGTCGACAACCTGTTCATCAGCGGCCGCAGCCTTTCCGCCTCGAAACTCGGCATGGCTTCCAGCCGGGTCATGGGCACCTGCAGTGTCGGAGGGCAAGCGGTCGGCACCGCGGCCAGCCTCTGCGTCAAATACGGCATTTCCCCCAAGGAAGTGGGGAAGGGGCATATCGACGAGCTGCAGCAGACGCTTCTGAAGGACGACTGCTACATCCCTGGGATAACGAACCATGACCCGAAAGACCTGGCCCTGAAGGCGAAGGTCTCCGCTTCCAGCGGGGAGCAAGGCGCTGCCTTGGTGCTGGACGGGGTGTCCCGTCCCGAAGGGGAGGACCGCAACTACTGGGAAAGTGATCCGCTTTCCGGCGGTGCCCAGACCCTGGCCCTTTCTTGGGAGAAGAAGGTGGCTGTCCGCCAGGTGCGCCTGACCTGGTATACCGACCTGACCCGTCCGGTGAAGATTACCATGTCCAGCCGCAGGCAGAAGCTCGAGCAGGTGGGAGTTCCCCATGAGCTGGTCAAGGACTATGACCTTTCGTTCTTTGACGGGGAAGAGCTGGTCGTACGGAAAACGGTACGTGGCAACAGCCAGCGGCTCAACGTGGTGGATTTGGAAAAAGGCGTGCGTATCAGCCGTCTCGAGGTGAAAGTACTTTCGGCCAACGGGGCTTCTGTGGCGCGCTTGTTTGAGATTCGTGTGTATTGACGCGAAAGAGGAGGATTGTATGCGTAAGTGGAAGATGGTGGTGCTGTTAGGCATGTTCGCCAGTGCCATGGCCTTTGCCCAGGGCGGCAAGGAAGCCCCGAACGCCACAGCGGCGCCGGCAGCAAGCGAGAAGAAGCCTATCACGCTGCGTGTGTGGGCCGGCATCCAGCCGGAATATGGCTATGACGAGATGATGCAGAAGTTCAATGAGGAATTCAAGGACAAGGGCATCCAGGCCGAGTACGTCCGCTATGTGAACAACGGCGACGGCAACCTGCAGCTTGAGACCTACCTGATGAGCGGCGGCGACATCGACGTCTTCATCAGCTATGGCGGTACCGGACGCCTGATTCCCCGTATCGAATCCGGCTTGGTGTTGCCTCTGGACGACCTGATGGCCAAAACCGGTTTCGATATCGAAGGCGAGATGGGTGTCGGCAACGTGCAGTCCTACAAGTACGATGGAAAATTCTATGCCATCCCGACCAAGTACGAGAACGGCGCGTGGATCATGGCGAACGTCGACATGTTCAAGGCCGCAGGAGTCGAGGTGCCCTACAAGGGCTGGACGTACGACCAGTTCCGCGAGGCCTGCAAGAAGCTTACCCACGGAGAAGGCCAGGACAAGGTCTATGGCATGAACTGGTTCTTCAGCGGCGATGTGGCCAATGGAGACCCGATTTTCTACAGCACGCTTGGCGCGAAGTCGACCTACAAGGACGCTGCCGCCACCGAGACCAACTATGACGATCCTGCCTGGAAGGCCGGCATGCAACTTGCCGCGGACACGATGCTCGTCGACAAGACCGCTATCACCTACGACCAGACCGTCGGTGACAAGCTCCGCTTCGCCAACACCTTCCTGGAGGGCAAGTGCGCCATGCAGACCGGTATCAGCCAAATCCGTCTGGTCAAGGATACCGCGACCTATCCGCATGACTTCATGACCGCCATCATCCCTGGCCCGGTTCCGACCGAGAAAGATCTGGAGTACTGGGACCACGCGAAGATCAATGGAGCAGGAGACCTGATCTGCATCGCTTCCAAGACCGAGCATCCTGAGGAGTGCGCCGAGTTCGTGAAGTGGTACATCGAGGGTGGTATGGCTCCGTTGGCCAAGGGCGGAAGAATTCCGTTGTGGACTGGAGTCTCCAAGGACGACGTCATCAAGGCGTTCGAGACGGGAGCCGAGGGTGTCTTCGACGTGGATTCTCTCAGGAACTACCTGAGCATCCGCACGAACCTGGCGGAGAAGGGGCCCACCACCTCTGTCAACATGCAGATCAACACGATCCTGAAAGAGGAAGAGGCCGAGGCCTTCTATGGGCGCAAGAGCGTCGACCAGGCATTGAAGGACGCCAAGAGCCGCGCTGACGCGTTGCTGAAGAAATAGAAATCGACAGACCTACAAGGAGACGTCACGTATGAACCAAAGACAGAAACGAGCGCTGAGATCGAACATGATCGCGTATTCGTTCATCATACCAAGCTTGTTTTTCCTAGTCTGGCTGGGAGTCATACCTCTGGCGGTCTCCTTGTTTGTCAGTCTCACCGATTGGAACTATACCAAGGGGTTCGGAAACTGGAACTTCCTCGGGTTGAAGAACTTCATCGACCTGTGGAGTGACGAGTGGTTTGTCGCGTCGCTGAAGAACACGCTGGTCTACACCATCGTGGAGGTGCCAGTTTCCATCCTGCTCGCCTTGGTGATCGCGGCGGTCATCCAGGATTACTGCCGTGACAAGTATTCCCGCGTGCTAAGGACCGTCATGTACATGCCGAAGATCTGCAACATCGTCGCTTCGTCCGCGGTCTGGGTGGCGCTTCTCTCCAGCTACGGCCCGTTCACGCTGATGGTCAAGGCCTTGGGGTGGAAGAATCCGCCTCGGTGGCTGGCGGATTACCACTGGGCTCTGCCGTCGTTGATGCTGGTTTCGATCTGGATGAGTCTCGGTTACCGGATTCTCCTCTACAGCGCTTCCCTGCAGTCGATTTCCGACGAGCTCTACGAGGCTGCCGAGATCGACGGCGCATCGAAATCCAAACAATTCTTCAAGATCACGATTCCGCTTCTTCGCCCGACGACCTTCTTCTTGATGATTACCGGCATCATCGGTTCGTTCAAGATGTTCGGAACCACCAACGTCATGACCCAGGGCGGACCTGGACACTCGACCTACACGCTCGTCTATTACGTGTATAAAACCGCCTTCAGCTATTACCGGATGGGCTACGCGTCTGCTATTGCCGTCGTCCTGTTCGTGTTGCTGCTGATTGTCACTGCCATCCAATGGAATCACAACAAGCAAGCGGAGGCCAACCTATGATCAAGGTCGTTGGAACCCATCAAAACAAAGTGGCGAGGATTGTTGCGAACATCATCGTCACGATTCTCGGATTGTTGACCATCGTGCCGTTCATCTGGATGATCAGCGCCTCCTTCAAGATGCAGAGGGACGTCATGACAGTCCCCATCCAGTGGATTCCGAAGTATTGGTATCCTGACAACTATCTGATCGTGCTCCATCTGGGAAACGCGGCGAGGAAGGACTACCACTTTTTCCTTGCGTACTGGAACTCGATCAAGCTGGCGGTTGTCCATGTGTCGCTTGTCATCGTGCTCTCCTGCATGAGCGGCTACGCGTTCGCCAAGCTGAAGTTCAAGGGGAGCCATACCCTGTTCTTGGTCTATCTCGCGCAGCTGATGGTGCCAAGCCAGCTGACGCTGATTCCCCGGTTCTCCATGTTCAGCGACATGGGGCTCGTGGGTACGATGTGGCCGCTGGTCTTCAGCGGACTGGTCAGCGTCTCCTCGATCTTCCTGATCAGGCAGGCGTTCATGGGGGTGCCGGACGAACTGAGGGAATCCGCCATGATCGACGGTGCGAACGAGTACGTGATCTGGGCGCGGATCATGACGCCGATGGTCAAGCCGACGGTGGCGGCCATGGCAACCGTCAAGTTCCTGGATTCCTGGAACAGCTATCTTGATCCTCTGGTCTTCCTGTCCAACTGGCGCCAGTACACGCTTCCGATCGCGTTGAACCAGTTCGTCGGCGAGGAGGTGAGCCAGTACAACCTCACCATGGCTGCCTGCTGCCTGACGGTCATTCCTGTCTTCATCGTCTTCCTCTGCGGCCAGAAGTTCTTCGTCAAGGGATTGAACGCTGGCGCGGTCAAGGGCTGATATGGTCGAGCTGTATTTCTTGAACCTGGTCCAGCAGGAAAAGCTGTGTGAGAAGAGCGGGGAGTCCACCATCATCCGCCTGCCCGACGGCGGAACCGTACTGGTTGATTGCGGGGTCCCGGAAGCGGGACCTGCCATCGTCAGCAGGTTGCGGGCGCTTGGGGTGAAAAAGCTTGACGCCTTGGTGATTTCCCATTTCCATCTGGACCATATCGGAGGCGTGCCGGACGTTCTGGACGCGTTCGACGTGGATCGTGTCTACTCCTATCCCGTCGATTGGTTTTCCGACTACATGACCAAGGCGCTCCCTGCCTATGTGGCGGCGCTTGCGAAGCACCATCTCGTTCCCCAGCCGCTCTTTGACGGTATGTCCTTCAGTCTGGGAGGCGTCCGGTTCGACATCCTCTCGCCGCCAAGGGATTTTCCCCACGCCTTTTCCGACTACCAGAAATGGATGCTGGAGAAGTATGGGCAGGAGGTCTATCCCTACGACAGCGCCGCCGTCACGGTTCCCATGGCCAACGACAGCTCCATCTGCTTCAAGATGACCTATGGCGCGAGCACCTATCTTTCCTGCGGGGACCTGTACTATTCGGGAGAACGCATGGTCTTGGACAAGCACAAGGACGATCTCCACGCGCTGGTCGCGAAGGCCAACCATCATGGCAACATGACCAGCTCGATTCCCGAATGGGTCGAAGCTGTTGGCGCGAAGATCGTGGTCGGCATGAAGGACGGACTGCCTGATGACCTGATGAAGAAAGCCGATCCGAAAAAGTCGGAGTTCTGGAGAAGCCATGTCTCCGGGTGGCCGTATGACCGATGGCCGGAGCATGGGGCCGATTACTACTTTACCTATTGGAACGGAGAGGTACGGGTGGAGATGGACGACCAAGGGCATGCAGCCGCGTATCCCCGGATGGGGACGAAGAACATGAGGCCCTCCGCCATCGGCTGAGATTACAGCATGTTCTTTCCGCCGCGTTCCACCTGCACGGCGAACGAACCGTCTTCCTCGAGAAGGAACCGCACTTCGCCATTGACGAATGTGTGGTAATAGTCGCATCCCATGGCGGGCCAGTCCTTCTCCGGCCTGCTGTCCACATTGTCCTTCCAGAATGATGCCGCCTCCGGTTTCGGCACGGGAGGAAGCGAGTCCCTGACGGCGCAGACGGCCTTGGGGCGCGCGGCAAGCAACCACGCTTTGGTGCTCGAGGTATACGCCCCGTGGTGGTTTACCTTCGCGAGCGTGCAGGAAAGGTCCTGCTCGCGGGAACGAGCCAAACGCGCTTCCCCGGGGTAGTAGAGGTCGCCGCAGGTGAGGAACGAACCCTTTCCATAGGTGCATTTCAGGCTGATGGAGGAATCGTTGATGAAGGGCTCTGAAGGATGGGACTTGCTGTGGTAGTAGGGAAGGTGCAGCGTAGAGGCGATGCCGGCTTCATACGTTTGCCAGTCGGTTGGAAAGTGTTCGCAGGGCCCGAGGACATCGATGCGGACCCCGTCCATCTCCCACTGGTCCCCTTCCCAGACCATATGGCTGGCAAGGGCGTGCCTCCGCAGTGCGGCGAACAGCTGCGGGACCCTGTCGTTGTCGCAAGCGTCTCCGAAATAGGATTCCGGCCAGGTGATGACCTCGCCGACCGGAAACGAGTCAAGGATGCAGGGGGCTCCGCCGATATGGTCGATGTGGAAGTGGGTGAGCAAGAGGCAATCGATCCTTGTTACTCCGAGAGCGCATAGCCGGTCTCGGAGCATCTCTCCGCTTTCAGGCACTCCCGTGTCGATCAGCATCGTCGAGCCATGGGGAAACTGGATAAGGATGCTTTCCCCGCTCTTGACCGCTCCTTTGGCTTTGCGGGTGATGTTGAGAAACGTGATGGCAAGCATATGCACAAACTATATGCGTCAGGATCTTTCCCGGCAAGCGTCCTTCAGGGAAACCGCGAGAACATCCATGGCCTTTTCTCCGGTCATGTCGAATTTCTTGGCGATGTCCCTGACATTCCCGAGGCGGTAAAAGACTATCGTCCCGCCAGAGCACATCCTGACGGGACTGTGCCATATCCAATTCACGCTTTTGGCCGGGCAAGGATCTGCCGGACGCGCTCACGGTCCTGGGAAGGCACCTGCAGCGCGTCCATCGCCTGCTCCGGCGAGAGGTGGAGCAACCCGACAAGGCTCCGGATGTTTTCCAGCATGGCCGCTTCCCGGCCTTCCTCGCGGCCTTTCTTCTCGGCTCTTCTCAGCAGGTCGCGTCCGGCACCCTCGAACATGTCTTTCCCCACCTCCTGCACTACCATGCCGCTCTCCTGGGGAATTCGATGTGCGGGCGAGGAGGGGAAAAACACCGGAAACACTGGACTACATGGCTAACATGTCCCAGTACAATGAATAGAATCCCTAAACTTTTTTTGTGGGATGTTTGGAAGCGCAGGTCCCGAAGATGCTCTCGGGGGGATGGTTGCTCCCCCGAGAGATGCCGGTCATCCCTTGACCGCTCCCGCGACGATGCCCTTGACGAAGAATCGTTGCCCGAAGAGAAACACCAGAAAGATGGGGATGAGGGCGCTGGACGCGGCTGCCATGAGCAATCCATATTCGGTGAGGCTCTCCTCGATGAAGTTGGTCAATGCCACGGGGATGGTGTAGAGCCGCCAGTTGGAAAGGAATACCAGCGCGTCAAGATAGTTGTTCCAGTTCCACAGGAAGTCGAGCATGGCGAGAGCTCCCATGCTGGGGGTGGCGATGGGGACCATGATGCGCCACCAGGTCTTGAACTCGCTCGCGCCATCGATGATCGCGGCTTCCCGCAGCGAGTTTGGCACTTGCATGAAGTATTGCCTCAGCAAGAAGGTTCCAGTGATGGTCACGAGCATCGGAAGGATCAAGGGCCAATGTGTTCCCATCAGATGGAGCTGGTTGAAAATGACAAACCGGGGAATCAGCGTGACTTGGCTCGGCACCATCATGGTTGCCAGGTAGAGCAGGAACACCTTGTCGCGACCTCGGAACGGGATTTTCGCGAACGCGTAGCCCGCCAGCGTGCTGGTGAAGACCGCACCAAAAAGGTTGATGCCGGCAATCTTCAGCGAGTTGCAGTATGCCAACCCGAAGTGGTAGTTGGTTGCCGCCTCTCTCCCGATGTGCCACACGTTGAGGTAGTTGTTGAAATAGAAATAGTTTGGGATCCAGTCGATCGGCAGCTTCATGACATCGCTTTCGTGCTTCATGGAAGCGCTGAGCATCCACAGGAAGGGGATGATCATGGCGAAGGCGAACAAGCCGATGACGACGCTCCAGAACACGCGCCAGATAGTTTTGTGCAGACGATACCCTTTCAACATGCCGGGCCTCCTTTCAAATATAGCTTGTCCATCGTTTCTGCCCGTGCCACTGGAACATGGTGATGACGAAGAGAATGAGGAACAGCACCCAGCTGATGGAGGCGGCGTATCCCATCCGATAGAAGGTGAAGGCTGCCGTATAGATGTAGTAGACCAAGACATGGGTGCTCGTTCCCGGACCGCCGCGGGTCATGATCTGCACCGGCGCGAAAATCTGGAAGCTGTTGACCATCGTGGTGATCACCAGAAAGAAGGTGGTCGGCGCGAGTTCCGGTATCGTGATATGGAAGAAGGTGCTTGTCGCTCCGGCTCCATCGACCTCGGCTGCCTCGTACAGCTCCTTCGAGAGACCACTGATCGCCGAGGTGTAGATCAGGATGGCGTAGCCGATATTGGACCAGATCGACATCACGATAATGGAGAAAAGTGCCCAACGCGGGTCGCCGAGCCACTGGGGCGGGTCCTTCACGAAAAGGTGGACGAACTGGGTGAACGGCCCCCAGGGAGAGTACATCATGATCCAGATGATGGCGACAGCCGTCACGTTGGAAATATAGGGCAGGAACATGGCAAGCTTCACCGGAAGCTTCGCCACGCAGTACTTGTCGATGATGACAGCGATCACCAGCGCCAGCGCTATGGTTATGGGGACGACGGTGAAGGCAAAGATACAGGTGTTCTTCAGAGAGGCAAGGAACCACTCGTCGTGCCACATCTCGACATAGTTCGAAATTCCGACGAACGACCAGTTGCCGATCCCTCTGGTGAAATCCCAGTCGGTGAAGCTGATGAAGAGCGAGAAGAGCAGGGGAAGCAGGACGAACAGCGTCATGCCAATCAAATTCGGCAGTATGAACGCGTATCCCGTCAGGTCGGTCCTCCCCTGTCGGGAAAAATGAAAAGGACGCATAGGCACCTCAATCGGGTAGAGAAGGTACTCCTCCGCCAGCGTGGCGGAGGAGTTGGAAAAACCTGGTTATTTCAAGAACGCGTCTGCCTTGGCTTTCGCCTTGGTCAGCACATCCTTCGCGTCGCCACGACCGGTATAGATTTCCTCCAGGGCGTCGTTGTAGACCTTGGAGACTTCCGGCAGATGGTTGGTCTCGGTGGAGACAGCCATGTTCGGCAGGTTTTCCAGGAACTTGCTGACGGTCGGAGGATCAAGGATACCCTCGCCATTTTGCAGGTAGGCGTCAAGCTTGACCTGGGGATCGATGCCGGTGTACAGAGGCACACGGCCGTACGGGGCCATCGGCAGCATGCCGCCACGGACATACCAGAGCAGGAACTGGAAGGCCTCGTCGATGTGGGTGCTCTTCGAGTTGATGCAGAGGAAATCGCCGACAACACCTTCGCCAATCGAGTACTGGGCCTTCGCGGGATCGGAGACCGGAGGCGGCAGGTAGGCGGTCACGAAGTCATGCGGATACTTTTCCTTGTTCTTGATCGAGCGGATCGTCCAGACACCGAGCGACATGGCCGCCTTGCCTCCCAGGAACTGGCTCTCGACGGAGAGCTTCTGGGTCACGTTGTCCGTATGGGAGACTGCGCTCTTGTCGACATTCATCATGTCGCTGACCAGCTGGTTGACCTTGACCAGCTCCGGGTTGTCCAGGTTGGTCTCTTTGCCACCCTCTTTGTAGAGGAAGTTGGATCCGAGGACCGTCTGGGCCAGATAGGATGGGCGGAAAATCTCCATGTTGGTGTTCCAGTACATGCCGTAGACCTTGTCCTGCCCCTCGCCATGGGTCAGCTTCTTGGCGATTTCGCGGAAATCGTCGTAAGTCCATCCTTTCTGGGGAAGCGGGATTCCCGCCTCGTCGAACATGTTCTTGTTGGCAAGGATGAAGTAGTTTTCCATCTTGGTCGGAACGCCATAGACCTTGCCGTCGTAGATGTAGGGCTTGACGCCATCACCCAGCTCCTTGACCATGTCGAATCCAGCGTCCCGTAGCTTGCCTGAGAGCTCAAGCGACATGCCGCCGGTACCGCGTTTGACGAGGTTCGCGCTGGTGTAGGTGATGAAAAGATCGACATCGCCGCCGCCAAGCAGCGTCGTCTCCAGCTTCATGTTGCCGGTATCATCGTTGACGAAACGGACATATTCGGCCTGGATGCCCTTGTCCTTGAACTCTTCGTTGAACTTGTCGACAGTCTGCTGGGGGCCATATTCGCCGGGTACGCCGCCCCACAGTCTCAGCAGTACCGGTTTCTTGCCGGCGCTTGCCGCAGCCTGTCCTTCCGAACTTCCCTGCGCGGAAAGCAACGCGCACGAGAACGCGGCCGCCATGAGAAGCATCATCCTCTTTTTCATGAGTCATCCTCCTTTAGGAATCAATCTATGAGCATCTTTTCCCCGACAACCCGGAACTCATAGAAGAGATTGCGGTGTTTTGTTAGCACGATTTTGCTTGAAAGCGTACATATTTGTTAATGCTATAGCAAAATCCTGCTTTCAACCCATGGAATCTTGCTTTTTGGTTCTCCATTCCAACGGAGTCAGACCGAAGTTCTTGCGGAACAGGGCGCTGAAGTAGTTCGCGTTCGGGATGCCCGCCATGACGCACAGTTGGCTGATCGGCAGGTCGGTGGTCTCGATCAGCGTGCGGGCGTAGGCCAAGCGATGTTGCTGGACATATTCCATGATTGAGACGCCTGTCTGTTCCTTGAACAGGTGGGAAAAATAGCTGACGCTCATGTGGGCACGCTCCGCCAGCGTCTCTAGCGAGACCTGCTCTTCGGGATGGTTCTTGATCCAGAGCACGACAGAGCTCACAGCCGGATGCATCGCTTTTTGTGGGGCCTGTGCGCGTTGCTCAAGGTATCTGGCCCAGATGTCCGAG
>CAJMOS010000087.1 GCA_905215015.1 uncultured bacterium
CTACTAAGGGCCTGTATGTTGGGCTCGCACTTCGCGAACGGGAACGCCATGGCCAGCGTGCCGGGAAGGATATCCTTCTCTTCGGTCGGACCGTTGACCACGACGTCGGGGATGGCGGCTACCAAGCCCTTGCGCAGCATCTCCCTCAGGTGCCAGAGCTTGTCATGTTCCTCCTTGAGGTTTTTCAAAGCCAGCTCTGCCGCCACACCCAGGCCGACGATGTCGGGGGTGTTGTAGGTGCCGGCGCGGTAGCCTTGCTCCTGATGGCCGCCGTGCATGAACGGGGTGAAAGGAACATCTTTACCGAAAGCCAGCACGCCTTCGCCTTTCGGGCCGTAGAACTTGTGGGCGGAACAGGAGAGATAATCCACCCCCCACTTCTCCATTTCCACGGGAATCTTTCCGATGGCCTGGGTGGCGTCGGTATGCATATAGGCACCATAGGAATGGGCAAGGGCGGCGATTTCGGCCACCGGCTGGATCGTGCCGATCTCGTTGTTTCCGGTCATGACAGAGACAAGCGCGACATCCTTTCCCATCAGCTTCTTCAACTCGTCCATCTTCACCTTGCCGATATGGTCGACAGGGCAGAGATCGATCTTGTAGCCCTTCGATTTCAGGTACTTGACCGTCTCGATGATCGAAGGATGCTCGATGGCGCTGACGATGATGCGGTCACGTCCGTCCACCTTGTCGTCGATGCGGTCACGGAAGATGTTGAGCACCGTGTTGTTGGACTCGCTCGCGCCACTGGTGAAGACGATCTTTCCCCCTTCGCAGCCAATCAGGCGGGCCACCTGCTTCCGCGCCTTCTCAATCTGCGCTTCCGCGTCGCGGCCCAGCTCGTGCATGCTGCTGGCGTTGCCGTAGAGGTTCTCAGCCTCGTCGACAGCCTTCTTGACTTCGGGGTCCATCTGTGTGGTCCCGTTATTATCCAAATATACAAACCGATTCATCTTTTCCAGTCCTCAGCTGACAACAACATACTTATTCATTACTAAAATCGTCAAGTATTGTCAGCGCTTTTCTCGTTCTCTGCCAGGAGCCGCAAGGACTCCTGTCCCGCACCGTCCACCAAAGGCAGCACACCCAGCGCCGTCACCGCGATCACACCTTCTTCCATACGGTGAAAATCACTCTCCTCCTCATCATCCTGCTGGCTGACATGCCCGCCCTGCAGGCGAAGCAGGATGGAGGATCCGAACTTTGCCTGGTCATGATCGAAGATACGGGTCGTCTCCGTCCCGCCCTTCACCACCGCGTCGTCATAGAACAGGCGGGAAACGCCGCTGACCTTCCAAGACTTCCCGTCACTATTCGGGGGAACGTTGATGTTGATGATACGATGCTTCGTCGCCAGTGGAAGGAACTGCCGCAAATGCTCCGCGAGGAATGTCGCCGCCGTCCTGAAGGGATACCGGGAAAGACCATCATCCTTCTGGCAGGACAGGGCGAACGCGGGAATTCCGGCCAACGCGGCCTCGCTGGCCGCCCCTACGGTACCCGAATAGAGGATATCGGAAGAAATGTTGTAGCCATGGTTGATGCCGCTGACCACCACGTCAGGAGTACGGGGAAAGAGCCCCCCGCGCAACGCGTAAAGGATGCAATCGGCGGGAAATCCGTTCAAGTGCCAGTGGTCGGGACCATACAGGGTAGCCACCACATCGCGCGAAAGCGTCATGCTGTGGCTGGATGCGCTCCTCTGCGAAGAGGGTGCGCACACCCACACCTCATGGCCATGGGAGACAAGCACCTCATCGAGGATGCGAATGCCCTCGGCCTGGTATCCATCATCATTTACCAACAAGATTGTCATGGCACAGCCAATATACTCTATGGGGGTATGCCATGACAAGAGAGGAACGCGACCGGAGACCAGGCTTTTCCACTAGACCGGGAAGGTGACCTGCATGCTTCCAGGACTCTGGTAGATATGCCATTTCGGATGGAATCCGAAAATATGCTCGTAATCCTCCAACCGTGGCTGATAGCGGTCCCAGCCATGCTTGTCGAACAGCATCAGCATATTCCCCGCCATTCCGTCGTACACCTGCATGGCGCCGAAGCATCCCTGCGTCTCGCAGGCGCGTTTGGCCAGCCAGTCGGTCTCAGGGCAGGTGACTTCCATCAGGTCCCGCAGTCCGGACTGAACCCGGTTCATCACCCTTCCAAGGGCGCGGGGGTCCTTCTGCTTCAGCGATTTTGCCGCCTGAATGCTTTCCTGCGACTCCATCAGCACGTAGGAACAGATGTGGCGCATCGGCTCCTCCATCGCCATCTGGCGGTTGTGCAGGTCTCCCTCGGGGAACTCGCGGAGCGCGCCCCCGCCTTGGTTGAAGCGCTTGAGTTCGGCAAAGGCCTGCTTCGTGTCATTCCGGCGCGTGCTTACCTCTTCCCTCATCGCTCCCTGGTTGATCTTGCTTTCCAGAAGGACGGCGAAACAATCCCCCTTCTCGCTTCCGAACGGGAACTCGATCTCCTGGTAGCCCATCGTGTCCAAGTCGAAGAACAACACCTTTCCCGGCGGGCAGTGGAGCATGGTGACCAGGTCGCAGAGCCGGCAGGAGCGTTGGTTGAACACCACCATCGACCGGTAACTGATCCGGGTCATGGTCTGGTAAGACATGTTGAAGCCATAGAGCTGGCTGAGCGTAATGCAGGTGGCCAAGGCAAGGGCGGTACCGACCGCGTTCACATCGCCCAGCAGGACCGGACCGTAGCAGGTGATATTCATGCCCTGCAGCTGGTAGTCCTCGCTGGCGAGCACCGATATGACGCCTTTGATGAAATTCCCCCACCGGTCTTCTTTCCTGAACTTGATCGAGTTGAGCGAGAAACGTTTCCTGTCGTTGGCGGTAGCGTTGTACAGCCGCACCATCCCGTCATCGCGTTTGCTTACCGCAAGGCGCACGTACCCGTTCGAAGTACCGATGACGGCCCAACCCTCGCAAATATCGGAAAAGTTACCAAATAACGTGCAAATGCCAGGAACCTCCCCTATGATCAGGGGACGTTCACCGAATTCTTTTTCATGTAAAGCATCAATGTTGTTCATGTACACGTCACTTCTGTCACTCTTGCCTCAATAGTATGCGACATTTCACCCTCTTGCAAGGTTTTAACCGTCATTTTTCTTCAAAATATCAAAATTTAATTCTTTATAACAACAAGAAAAATTAATGCATAATCAATTCCGTACTTGTGTCATATGCACGTGGCAATCCACCCCTCCGTTTCCAAATAATCTCGGAGAAAACATAAAAACAATCTGCAAATGAGCAACAGAAATTGACAATACGGCACCATTGAGGCGCATGCGAACATACGTACTACGTTGGAAAAAGAAAAGGGGAAAGGCACTATCCAGATTTTGAGAGATGGAGTAAAACACAGTGAACCACGGGTATGTGAAGTCTCAAGATGGTAACTCAAACAATGAGTCATTGGTCCCCAATGATGACAGCATTTTTACGAACTCTATGCTCTACATGGGAAGGCTAAGGACCGGCAGGCGCACGAGGAGAACCAGCAACTCAGGAACAAGTTTTTTCGCATGCTCGATTCCAAGCAACACCAAGTTCAGGCGCGAAGACCGCCGGCTGAGGCTCATCCGCCACAGTAAAGACACCTCGAGGGATCGTCCTAGACCTGTCCACCGGCAAGCCCGAGGGCAACAACATGATCAAGGCCCCTCGCAGATGTGCTTACGGTTTCAGAGACACCCAGTACTTCTTCTCCAAGATCTACGGAAACTCCCGCATCCCCTCAAAATTGGCTATTCCACAAATGCTGGTTTGAACCATAAAAATGAGGCTGCCTCGAAGTTCTTTCAAGACAGCCCCCCACTGAAAAACGTTCAGACTTCTCTTCCTGCTTGCACTGCGGCGCGGATGCGCTCACGACTAATTTCGGTCGGAAGCGTGCAGTCGGCGCCTAGGATGAACCTGGTATGGCCCATCCGTTTCACCACGTCCTTCGCAAAGGATTTAATCTCTTCCATCGTTCCATCGACCAGCACGCCCGAGCGGTCGTCGAACCCCCCGAGGATTGTCCTGCCGGGAAACAGCTTTCTCCCCTCTTCTAGGGAGATATTGTGCTCGAAGGTGCTCCAGTTCACCACGTCGCATGGGTACCCGACAAACCGGTTCAGATCCAGATGGTCCTTGCACATATGCAACACGTTAAACCCCTTCCTGCCGGACGCCGCATTGAGTATAGCGATGTCACGGGGACGGATGTAGGCGTTGAATTCCTCTTCGGTAAACAGGTCCTTTTCTCCGCCGAGAGCGGCGTAGTAAATGCCGTCAACGCCCGCCTCCACTGCTTTCTCCGCCAGGATTTCCAAGGCGCCTGTAATCACATCAAGTCCATAGGTAAACGCCTTCGGATCCTCCCTAAGGAATTTGGCCAGCAACTTCCTGCCGGTCTCGTACCCGTCGGTGCCGCCACGGGCATGCCACATCGACGCTGTCACGCCATGCACGGTCAAAAGAAACACACCGGGATTCTCCGTGCGATCCATGATCTCCTTCATCAGGTCCAGTTCCTTGACGATGAATGGGCTCCTCGCCGTAAAAGGCTTCAGGTTCTTCCAGTCTGCTGCTTTCTTGATGGGGATGTCGCAAGGCACGACATTCTCGTTCATGATCTTCATCAGATCCGTCCCAGTATCCTTGAAGAATTTCAGATGAGCCTGCACCGCCGCCTCTCCGGTGGCAGCCTCAGGCGGGAAATGCAACCAGAATCCGGAAGGCACATACTCCGCCTTCCCTCCCTGAACCATGGTCAGGACATTCTCTCTCCGATCCATTTTTTTCTCCTTATCACACAAGCGCGTCCACAGCGGGAAGCGCCCTCACATACGCGTCAAATCCCTTCTTCAGATGATCGATAGGGATATATTCGTCACACTGATGTCCATGTCCTCGGCTGGAGCCGAAGCGATCCTTGCCACCGGGGATGCCAGGTCCGAAACCGACGGCGTTATGCAGGTTCCGGGCATAGGTTCCGCCACCCATCACATAGGGCTTGTGGTCCAAACCGGTCACTTCATTGGCGATCCGCGTCAGTTCCTGGACCACCGGCAGCTTCTCGTCCATGTAGGTCGGCTTGCTGTCGGTGAGGCTGGCAATGTTGAAGCCCGCCGCTTTCAAAGTCTTCGCGATACTTTCCTGCATCGCCTTCTCATCGGCGGTGATACAATAGCGGATATTGATGTCCTGGGTGAACACGGCACCATCCTTCCGATCGAAATGCGAGTAACCTCCCACGTGGGTCAGATGGCCGGAAATATCGTCGACAAGCGGCACGCCGATTCCCTTCCCGTAGTAGTCGGAGAACAAGGAAAGGATTGACCGGCAGAGCGCCTTGTCGCAGGCTGCCAACCGGGTGTTCTGCAACAGGAACGCACAAAGCATGTTCTGAGCGCTCCGTGAACCCTCGGGCATGGCGGCATGAGCGGAAATGCCCTTCGCCTTGACAGTAACCGTCCCGTCAGCGTTTTTATCCACGGTTACACCGTCGAGCGAACAATGGGCGAACGAATCGAAAGGATAGTCAAGTACCGCCTTGGCGGTGGCGGGCACAGCGTTGGACATGATTCCGCTGTTCCAGGATATGATCCGAGAAGTAGGAAGAATGGAGCGTACTGCGGAGATGGACATGATACCCTTCTCGCCATGGCAGACGGGAAAATTGGCATCCGGCACAAGCGAAAAGAGCGGCATGGCGTTGTGCTCTCTAAAGTAGACCACGTCCTGCATGGCCTTCTCCTCGTTCACCCCGTAGAAATGGCGGATTGTGTGCCGAGGCTTGAAACCGCTCTCGTAGAGATAGCGCTCTGCGTATAAAGTTACCAGAGCAGGGCCTTTGTTGTCTCCCGTTCCCCGTCCAATCAGGATGTCATCCAATTGGGTCAGGCCAAACGGCGGGTAGGACCAACCATCACCCGCCGGCACGACGTCCAGATGGTTGAAGATGCCGATAGAGAACGCAGGGTCGTCTCCCCAGTCAACGAGCAAACAGCGGTTCTCCTGGTTCGTCACAGAAAAGCCTAACCGGTTGGCAATCTCCGCCATCCGGCGCAACACCTTGACGCACTCCTGCCCGTAGGGGGCATCGGGATTATCGCCCGGAATGGAAATACTGGGCACCTCTAACAGATACCGAAGATCCTGCACAAACTGCTGCCAGTGGTCGTCCCACCAATTTTCCATCTCACTTGTCACGATTAATCTCCTTCATGAACTGCTCTGCCTTGTGGCAGGCGACCATATGCCCCGGCATTATCTCCCTTAGTGCCGGATACGAAATCTCGCACTCCTTGCTGGTGTACGGGCAACGGGTATGGAAATGACACCCATTGGGAGGATTGAACGGACTGGGAACCTCGCCCTGCAGGACGTGCTGCTCACTCTGCACGTGCGGATCGGGAACCGGAATGGAAGCTAATAGACTGTGGGAATACGGATGGATTGGATGTGCATACAGCGCCGCCTTGTCCGCCATCTCCACGATTTTTCCCAAGTACATGACCGCAACCCGGTCGCACATGTATCGGACCACGGACAGGTCGTGGGAAATGAACAGGTAAGTCAACTTCAGCTCTTGCTGCAGGTCCTTCATCAGATTCAGCACTTGGGCCCGGACCGACGCATCAAGCGCCGATACGGGTTCGTCGCAACAGACGAATTCTGGATCCAGGATCAACGCCCGAGCGATGACAATGCGCTGTCTCTGCCCGCCAGAGAACTCATGGGGATATTTGTACATGAATTCCTCGGGCATGCCGACCAGATGCATCATCTCCACTACTTTCTTCAGTTTCTTTTCTTCCGATTCCTTAGAGAAAATGTCCAGCGGTGCCTGGATCAGTTCCTTGACCGTCATGCGGGGATTCAGCGACGCATACGGATCCTGAAAAATGATCTGTAGCTTCTGCCGCATCAGCCGCATCTCCTCCGCATTCAGTTTGGACAGGTCCTTGTCACGGAACAGGATCTTTCCTTTGGTCGGCTCGGTGAGCCGGAGGATTGTCTTGCATAATGTCGACTTGCCGCAGCCGCTCTCACCGACGATTCCGAAGGTCTCGCCACGATTGACGGAGAATGTCACGTCGTCCACCGCATGCACGTACTGCTGGAGCTTGAACCATTGCTTGCTAGCAGGGAAGAACTTGGAAAGACCGATGACCTGAAGAATCGATTGCTCGTTATTCTGCATGATGTGCCTCCCCTTGGACGTGCCAGCAACGGACAAGGTGAAAACCCACCTGGACAAGCGGAGGCTTCTCGGCCTTGCACGTTTCATCAGCGTCCTTGCAACGGGTGCAGAAACGGCAGCCCGTCGGCAGGTGCTGGAGCGACGGAACGTTGCCTTCGATAGAGAATAAGCGGTTCACATCCTTGTCCACCCGGGGAATTGATGCAAGCAATCCCTTGGTGTACGGGTGCTGGGGATGGTCGAAAATCTCCGCTGTCGAAGCGACTTCCATGATGTTGCCTGCGTACATCACCATGATTCGGTCGCACATCTGCGCGACCACTCCCATGTCATGGGTAATCAGCATGACCGAGATTCCGCTCTCCTCTTTCAATTTCTTGATCAGTGACAGAATCTGGGACTGGATTGTCACGTCCAGAGCCGTCGTCGGCTCGTCGGCAATCAGGATCTCCGGTTTCTGAATCAGCGCCATGGCGATGATGACTCTCTGACGCATGCCTCCGGAGAGTTGGTGGGGGTATTCTTTCATCCGTTTCTCGGGAGAAGGCATGCCGACCTTAATCAGAATATCCAAGGCGTATTGCCTCGCCTCCTCCAGGCGGCATTTCTTATGGATGCGGTAGGCCTCTTCCAGCTGGGCGCCGATGGTCATCATCGGATTCAGGCTCGTCATGGAATCCTGAAAAATCATGGCAATCTGCTTGCCTCTGATGGCGCTCATTTTTTTATTGTCGTATCCCGAAATGTCCTTGTTATGGAACACTATTGAGCCATGGTCGATACGTGAAGTCCCCTGAGGAAGCAGATGTAGGATCGAGAGCGAAGTGACGCTCTTACCACAACCGGATTCGCCGACGATTCCCAGCGTCTCTCCCTTGTGGAGTGCGAACTCCACATCATCAATCGCCTGCACCCATTTCTTACGTACAAGAAAACTCACAGACAGGTCTTTCACTTCCAATGCGTTGTCTGCCATGAACTACTTCCTCGAAAGGGATTGGTGGATGACGTTTGCCATCCACCATTTTTCGTTGTTTATTTTACCGTCCAGTTCCAGACATCTCTGTTGAGCTGGGTGTAATCCTCGACGTCCTTGATGCCGTCAACTCTTGTCGAATGGGCGAACAGCATGTTGTTGGAATAGGTGAACGCGAATGGGACATACTCGCGGATCTTGCGTTGATAGTCGTCATATGCCTTCTTCCGTTCCTCGAACGTGAATGCATGACCGCCTGCCTCGCCTGCGTTGAACACTGTCCAGTCGGAAAGCTGGGAGAAGTTGTTCAGGTGGGTCGGGCAGAAATTAATGACACACTCGGACGGATCGGGAGAACCAGCGGAGCCGATAAAGCCAAGGTCGTAGTCGCCCTTTCTGACCCTGTTCAGGTGGGTCGGGAAGTCAGCGGTCTCAATCTGGGTCTTGATGCCGACGTCGGCCAGGTTCTGCTGGATAATCACGGCAGACTGCTCGCGGGTCTTGTTGCCGGTAGGCACGCTCATGACAAGGACGCGATTCGGATCCCAGTTTGCCTTGGCAAGTAGTTCTTTAGCGCCCTGAGGATTGTATGGCTCCTCGACCTCTGGATTGTAGTAGATGTTGTTCGGCATGATTGGACCCCAAACGGCAATCCCTTCGCCCTGCAGAAGTCCATTGACCAGCAACTTGCGGTTGATCGCCATGTTGATTGCCCTGCGGACCTCAGGCGGCAGGTAGTCACGGGAGGTGTTGATCGCCATGTACTGATAACCAACGGACGGGACGGACTCGCAGACCAAGTTGGACTGCTGCTTGGCCTGTGCCCAGTCGGAGAGTTGCAAACTGGCGATGTTGCCGCCCAACACGTCAATCTCCCCGTTCATCAGACCGGCAAGCAGATTGCTGGTCGGCACGACCCTGAGTACCAGCTTGTCCCACCCTGGACTTTTCAGGTAGTAATCCTTGTTCGCCTTGAACTCGATACGCTCACCGCTGATCTCGCTCTGGAAGATGCAGGGACCGCTGCCAATCGGGTGTCTCCAATACTCGGCCTCGCGGATCTTGTCCAAGGGCACGTTTCCAAGAAGGTGCTCCGGCATGATATAGAAGTCGCGGAACTTATTGAACAGCAGGTAGTCGGCGTTGGTCGGCTCGCTCAGGTGGAAGGCGACAGTGTGCTCGTCCACCGCTTCGACCTGGATGCTGTGATCCCCTTCACCAAACCCGGCAACCGGTTGCAGGTTGTTCTTTCTGATTGCATTCACCGACGGCGCCGTATAGAGCACTGCGGAGAAAACGACGTCGTTCGCCGTGACCGGCTCTCCGTCGGTCCACTTGGCGTCCTTCCTCAGGTGGAACGTCAGGGTCTTGTTGTCCGAGCTCATCTCCACTGACTCTGCGAGGCGCGGCTCGTAGGTGCCGTTGGCCTTCAGGTAGACTAGCTTGTCGTAAATCAAGTCAATCGCCGCATCGGAATAGTTGCTGGTCGTTTCGAACGGAATCAGGCTGTCCCAAGCAGAAACCATAGCGATTGTAATGGTCTTTTCCCCGGACTGAGTGGATGTGGTGGGAGCTGCGCTAGGAGTTTTCTCCCGGGCAGGACTGGCTTCTTTCGAACCATTTGCAAACGCCAAAGCGGGAATGCAAGAAGCAAGCAGAAGCGATGCCAGAATTTTCTTTCTCTTATTCATGTAGAAACCTCCTTGTACATGAATCAAACGCTAATCTTGGTATCCAGAGCATCGCGGATCCCGTCACCGAGAAAGTTGATGCAGAGGACAGTAAGAATCAGGATGATGCCGGCTGGAAGCCACATCCACGGCTGGTTGGCCAGGATGCTAATCGACTGGGCGTAGTAGAGGATGTTGCCCCACGACGCAGTAGGCGGCTGGATACCGAGGCCGAGAAAACTCAGCGAGGATTCAGTGATAATTGCCTGTGCGGTGCGGAACGTAAAGGCGATGATGACCGGAGCGAAGGCGTTCGGCATGATATAGCGGAGGATGATTTCCCCGTTCTTCGTGCCGATGGCCTTCGCCGACTGGACGTACTCCTTCTCACGGATGGAAAGGGTGTTCGCATAAATCAGACGAGCGAACTCCGGCCATCCAAGCACGCCGATGACCAGAATGATTGTCACGACCGACTGTCCAAGCACCGATGCCAGCACCAAAATCAGAATCATCGATGGAAACGACATAAAGATATCCGCAAGCCGCATGACGACCGTCTCAATCGGACCCCGGAAATACCCGGCCAACAGTCCGAGTGGGACCCCAATGGTGAGGCTGATTAGCGCGGAGCAGATACCGACGGCCAGGGAAATGCGTCCACCGTAGACCAAGCGGGCGAACATGTCCCGCCCAACCTCGTCGGTACCGCACCAGTGGCTGGCCGAGGGCGGGGCGCTGAACGCCATGACATCCAGCCCGTTGGGATTGAGATGAAGAATCTTGGGCAAAAAGCAGATGCAGAGGATTTCTAAAATCAAGAAACCCAAGGCGAACACTGCCATCTTATGGTGGAAGAACCGTTGCCTGACATCCCGCATGTACGAGCTTTTCTGACAGGTCGTTTGCATCGTCTTCCCTCCTTAGTTGTAGCGAACCCGCGGATCCAGCAGGCTGTAGATGACATCGACAATCAAATTACCAATCAGCACCGCAACAGAGATGAACACGGTGATGCCCATGATGACCGGATAGTCACGGGAGTTAATGGAAAGCACCATCAGGCTTCCCAGTCCCGGCCATGAGAACAGCTGCTCGGTCACCACCGCTCCGCCGACGATGAACGGAATCATATTGCCGACCATCGTGACAACCGGAGCCAGCGCGTTGCGCAGCGCATGACGGAACAGCACCCGGGATTCCAAGCATCCTTTCGCCCTCGCAGTCCTGACGAAATCGTCCTGCAGGACCTCCAACATGGACGAACGCGTCTGACGAATCAGACCGCCGACCTGCTGCAGGCAGAGTACCAGCACAGGGAGCACCATGTGGTGAACCATGACCCCAAATGAATGGGGACCTGCCGAGTCGTACATGCCGCTACTAGGAAACAGATGGACCTTCACGGACAAAAGGAAAATCAGCATTAGACCGACAAAGAAGTTTGGCGTTGCCGCTCCTGCAAACGAAAGTCCAGAGGAGAAATAATCCCAGCGGGAATACGGCTTGTATGCCGACATGACTCCCAGTGGGATGGCGATGCAGATGGAAACGACAATGGAGGAAATGGTGATCAACAGCGTCGGTCCGATACGCTCAGCGATGCTATCCCATACAGGAAGGCTCGTTCGGAAGGAAACCCCGAAGTTTCCCCTGAGCAGTTGCATGAACCACCTAAAGTACTGGATGTAGATTGGCTGGTCAAGACCGAGCCTCGCCTCTTGGTCAGCCATGGCCTCTGCGGTCGCATTGGAATCCATGAACACCATTTCCAAGGGAGATCCCGGTGCCATCGATGCAAGCACGTAGACCAAAATGGTAATACCCAGAAATGTGGGAATCGCAATCAGAATCCGCCGCATCAGATATCTTCCCATGAGCTACCTCCCTTTGCGATAACTGATATTATCAGTGTTCATATCAAAAATATTGTCATATCGTTTTCCAGAGTTGTCAACGAAAAATCCTGATTAATAAATTGCACTTTTGTGCCAAATAAGGTTCATAAGGAAATATGCAACAATCATATCACTAATAGTACTAGCCAAATTCCAAATCATGTCGCATACTTACCCTAAGGAGCGTCTATCGATGGAACAACAAATGACGGCCCAGAAGAAGACTATGGTCTACACGGCCGTCTTCAGTGATATCATCAAAGGCGTCTACGATTATAGCTCAATCATTAATGAGAAGACGTTGGTCGCAAAGTACAAGGTCAGCAAGTCTCCGGTCAGGGAAGCGCTACTGGAACTCTGCAATGAGGATATCCTGCAGAGTGTTCCACGAACCGGATACCGGCTGAAACCTCTGAACTACCGAGAATTGAATGATGCGCTGACGGTACGCTCGATTATCGAGCTCTCCGCCTTGGATATCTCCTTCCCCCATATCACCAATCAGCAGATTACTGACCTAGAAACGATGGCAACGAAGAACCGAAGCGAGATTTCCACCAGCGATCCGCTCCACCGCTGGGTCACCAACCGTGACTTTCACGTAACGCTCTGCTCGCTTTCCCAGAACAAATATCTGGTCAGTACGCTCGAATCGCTGATGAAGGTATGCCTGAGGGGCGCCCCCGAATACTTTGGCAGCCCTTGGGACCGGGATCTAAAGTCCTCCCTGACAGGCCGTCATTTCCTGCTTATTGACGCTTTGAAAAAGCGCAAACTCGACGAAGCAAAGCGAATCTTGAAAGAAGATATCACCGACTACCGCTCCGCATTTCTCGTCTGAAGACATCAACGCCGGTCGCAAACGCGACCGGCATAAATTTCATTTTATGCTCATTGCTTTTTCAGCATGATCTCCAGGATGGTCCTGTCGGTGGGCTCCATGCCCGCATGCGTCATCTCCGAGAAGT
>CAJMOS010000088.1 GCA_905215015.1 uncultured bacterium
TGGCGGCTCTTGCGCGGCTGATGCGCAGGCAGGTGATTGCGGTGGCCGAGGAGCGGACGGGCGAGGGGCGGATTGATATGACCGTGGAGACGGACCGGCACGTGTACGTGATGGAGTACAAGGTGGACAAGACTGCCGAGACGGCGCTTGCTCAGATCAAGGACAGACACTATGCCGACAAGTTCCGCCTGGAGAAAAACAAGACTATCCACCTGCTTGGCATCGCCTTCTCCTCCACGGGCCACACCGTCCAGGACTGGAAGGAAGAGGTGCTGGCCTGAAGGACTTGGATGGGTCTCCTTGGAGTGCGAATCTTCTGCGTTCCGCTAGGGGTGTAGTCAGATAAGCGTTATCGGGCAAAGCCACGTTTCTCGATTCAGGGGAAACAATTCGTCTGCCATGCAGAGAATAAGCCCGGGCATCACAGGGAGTCCAAGCTTGTTGAGCACAGGGAAGTTCCTGTCCGGAGCGGATGGACTTTTGGCTTTCTTGATTTCTATCGGGTAAATCCGGTTTGGCCCCGTCATCAGAAGGTCTACTTCCTTACGGTCGATATCTCTGTAGTAATGAAGGTCCGGCTCTTTTCCGGCATTGAGATAGCTTTTCAGGATTTCTCCCACGACAAAGGTTTCGAAGAATGCCCCGGAAGCGTTTCCATACATGAGCGTCTCATAGGTAGGCCATTTGGTAAGATATGCGGCAAGACCTGTGTCGATGAAATAGCATTTCGGTGTCTTGACAAGCCGTTTGCTGAGGTTGGTGAAATAGGGTCTTAGGATATAGATGATGCCGGAGCGTTCCAGTATGGTGATCCATTGCTTTACTGTTGGTGCCGACACTCCTATGTCCCGGGAAATCGATGCATAGTTGAGTTCCTGTGCCGTGTTCGCAGCCAGGTATGTGACCAAGGTCCTGAAAGCATCCAGCTTTCCCACCTGTTCGAGAGCGCTGACATCCCTTTCGATGTAGGTGTCCATATAGCTGGAGTAATACAGTTCCCTGTCCAGTCCTTTGTCGCTGACAAGTTTGGGCAATCCTCCTTGGAAGATTCTCTGGTACACCTCGGCAAGTGTTTTCTTTTCGTGTTCACGGGTTCTGAGCGCATCCAGATCTGGAGAGAAGGGGACGGACTGCAGTCCATCTATTTCCCGCTGCGAAAGTGGCAGAAGCGTGAAGAGGGCGACTCTGCCTGCAAGGGATTCGGTAATGTTCTTCATCATCACGAACTTCTGGCTTCCCGTTAGCCAAAACATGCCGTTGGGATTCTCGCCGTTATACGTCGCGTTATCCACGATATCCTTGATTGCAAGGAAGATGGATGGCACCCGTTGCACCTCGTCAATCAAAAGTGTATGTCCATAGGTTTCGAAGAAAAGCCCGGGGTCGTTTTCCGCCAGTCTCCGGGTTTCAAGCTTGTCAAAGGAAACGTATACCCGGTCCGGCCCTGCAAGGTGCCTGAGCATGGTTGACTTCCCTGTCTGCCTTTGGCCACAGACCATGACCACCGGATAATGCTCAGAGGCCTTGAGAACCGCACTTTCCATGGCTCGCTTGATATATTCCATACGAATCCTCCGGTAAAACGAAACCTCACTTTATTTTACTCGGGTTCTGTGGTTTCTGCAATGCTTCGATGTGGCGAGGGACATACGTCTGGAGTCGGCTCTGCTCCAGCAAGACAAGGAATACGAGTTTTGCAAGGGAAAAGGACCGCAGTCTGTTTTCTGTAGGACACGAATCGAGGCACACTCCTTTGTAAGACGAAAGGCGGGCTGTTGCGTTTCGTGTTCATCACCGGTGTGACCAAATATGCCCGGCTGAGCGTCTTCTCGAAGATGAACAACCTGAAGGACCTGAGCCTGCTACCTACGTATGGGACGATGCTGGGGTATACCCAGAAGGAGCTGTAAGAGAAGATACCAGACCATCGATTCGGGCAACAGGAGCATGCTGCTTTTGCGGTTCCCCAACGCCGAGGTGAAGGACTCCTACAGCAAGAGCCTGCTGAGGAGGCTCTACGGGGCGACGAGCCAGAACGTCATCATGGCGATGGAGGAGAGACTGAAGGAAGGGGAGACGGCACTTACTCAGATCAAGGACAAACGCTATGCCGACAAGTTCCGCCTGGAGAAGGGAAAGACGATCCACCTCTTGGGCATCGCCTTCAGCTCGACCGGACACACCGTCCAGGACTGGAAGGAAGAGGTGCTGGTCTGAGGGACCTGGATGGGTCTCCTTGGAGTGCGAACCTTCTGCGTTCCGCTAGGGGTGTGGTCAGATAAGCGTTATCGGACAAAGCCACGTTTCTCGATTCAGGGGAAACAATTCGTCTGCCATGCAGAGAATAAGCCCGGGCATCACAGGGAGTCCAAGCTTGTTGAGCAAGGGAAGTTCCTCTATTGAGACATCTAGGCGCAATCTTCTCCTTATGGGAGTCAATCAAATGGATGGTTATGTTCCTGGCTTCTTGCGCGCGATGGCGCGTGCCAGCATCATCGCTCCATCAACCGCCCGTTTTTTGGGAGAAAAGGAGAACTCGTAGGAAGGGAAAGCCATGGCGAGCTTGTCTTTCACAATCTGCTGGTAGAGGTGTTTTCTTGCAAGCAAGCCTCCGCCACAGACCACTTTCCTTGCATGGTCCGGGGGGATGCGCTTGATGATGGAGTCGACGAGTAAGACCAGACTGTCCGCTCCTTTGTCGAGGATATCCATGGCAAGTTTGTCCTGACGTGCCGCCAGGTCGAGGACGACGGGGCAGAAGTCCCCGATTTGTCGTTTGGTGGTCGCCTGGTCGTTGACCAAGGTGATGATGTCGTCAAGTTCCTTGAGATGGAAGAAAGCGACGATCTGCTTGCCGAGGTCGGTTTCCAGGTCTTCCTTATCCCGGCTGAGCAGAGTGCGCCTGATGGCGTTCAAGGCGATTCCGTATCCTGAACCTTCGTCTCCCAGCCTCCAGCCATATCCGCCGGAGCGGACCAGGATCCCATCGGCAGTCCTTCCTACAGCGATGGAACCGGTACCTGCGATCAATGCGATTCCGCTCAGGTCGTCAAGCGCGCCGACTAGGAAGATTTCCGCATCGTTTGTCACCTTGACCAGCGCATTGGGAAGGATTGTATGGAGGAATGCCGCTGTTTCCGCCTGCTCCTGATTTCTTCCCATGCCGGCTGAACCAAGCACGATGCTGACGATGGCATCAGATGGGATGTGCTGTGTCCGTAGTCCCTGTTCAATCAGGTCCCGCAGGTGCCTGTGGACACCATCCCAGCCTACCCCATAGGGGTTGGAAGAGGCCCCCTGCAGTTCTGCGACCAGCTGTTCCTGTGTCCCGATGGCCATGCGGAGAGTGCTTCCGCCTCCATCCATTGCGAGATAATAGTCCATATTCCAATTGTACCCCCTTTTCTTGTTGTTGCAGGATTGTTTTTTCCCTTTTACCATTATTTCCATGATTGCAGTCCAGGATACAAAACCAGAAGAGGTGGAAGATGCCTACAGGCTCTTTTCGATGTTGTTCCCGTCGTATGCGATGACCCTGCATGCGTTTCAGGCTCTGCTGTTCTGCTTTCCTTGCCGATTTGCGCCACGATTGCTGGTTGCCTGGTACGGCAACCGGATGGTCGGGCTTGCTTTCGGAGCTGGATGCGAGGGGTGCATGTATATCCAGGCTATCGGGGTCCTTCCCGCATACCGGCAGAAGGGAATCGGCCATGCACTGCTTGCGCGCCTGACGCGAGGCTATGGCTTGGCCCGGTTTTCGGGCACTCCGTTCCACTATCTTGTGCCCGGCCTTGATCGGGAACTGTACCCGGAGGGATACGCTTTTTTCCTGCATGAGGGGTTCGGGACAGAGGCGTTGGCCTACGCCATGAGGCGGGGTGTGGATGACTGCGACACGCTTCCTGCCGGGGTGGTGGCGATGGAGGAACCCCATTTCTCTTCTGTGCTGGGAATCTGCGAGCAATGCGGGCACCCGACTTGGAAGGAAAGTGTGGTGATGGGACATGCGGCCGGGCTCAAAGGGGTGGTATTTCTGGCGGATGGCAAGGTCGCAGGATTTTCCCTGTATGGGTTTGCCGAACCAGACATGTGCCGGTTCGGCCCGATTGGCGTCGATCCTGCCTACCGGGGCCGGGGCATCGGACATGCCTTGGTCCAAGGGACTTTGTGCATGCAGAAGAAAGCCGGTTGCAAGCATAGTTTCTTCCTCTGGGGAGAGGAAGGCTCGCCTGCAGTCGGCATGTACCGGCGCTTGGGATTCCGATGCTACTCCACGCAGGAAATCCTGGTGCGCAAAGGGCCGGGTCATACCTCGTAGTAATCGAAATCGAGGAGCTTTGCCGTCTCTCTCGTTTGGTCCAGGTAGTTTCCCGGGACGATCGCATAGTGCTGGGTCACGCCAATATCGAGCAGTTTCCGGAACAATTCCTCGTTTGTTTGCCCGATTGCCCTGAAAAGCCCATGGGAGTAGGTGGCGAGGAAATGGCCGGTTGCTAGCGCTTCGATGCGGGTCGCGACCAACTTGAACCTGCCGTTGTTTTCGGAGCAGTGCAGCATGGTTTTCTCTCCAGGAGAGAACACATGCCATGCGAAGGGGGCTCCTGCGTGCTTCCATGCAGTTTTTGCGAAGCGGACGTCCCGGGCTATCTTGGTATTCTTTTCCTTTCCTTCCCGATAATCGTTTGGTCCCGCATGGCCTGCGGCGAAGTTGTTGTTGGCTCGGTCGATGTGGAAGGGTTCGATGAAGTTGACATGGTCGCCTCCGGAGAGAAGCTTCAGGATGTAGCTTGCTATGCCGCCACCGATTTCTCCCTCAGGGACTACCAGCGTCTTTATCTGGTCGCTGGTAGGCCAGAATCCGGGTCTGAGCCCCACCTGTCGGAAAAGGACGGTATCGATATCGTTCAGTACCAGCAGGTCGAGGTCGTAACGTGCCGCCAGCCGTTCCATCGCAAGCGAGGCGCGTACCGACGCCCGATAGTGCGACTCGTCCACGTCGTCCAGCCTTTCATAGGTGGCGTCAAGATTGGCGATGCACTGGTCCACATCGGAATCCGTTGTCAGGGAGATTTCGTCTGTCAGTTCGGCAATGGAAAGGAAACGCAGCTCGGGACCGACCTTCATGAACACATCGTACGGGTCGACGTAGGTGGACCACATCGCCTCGTTCTCGCAAGCGAGAAGCCCGATGGTGCTTTGTCTGAGCGTCGAACGGACCCGTGCGGCACAGGAGAACACCTTGCATCGCTTTTGGATTTCCTTCCAGGTGCCGAGCGCCGACTCGAACATCGGTCGCTTGAAGCGGGCGTTGTCGCCGCTTGCCTCCAGCGATCCGACCAACCCTCCATAGCAAAGGAACTCGGTGAACTCGTCATCGTCGCTGGTCTCCCCGAGCACGATCGAGGATGCGACCGGATGGGCGAAGAGAATGGGGATGGAAGGCATGTCGCGGAGGAATCTGACCCATGCGAAGTCCTCCGCCCAGCTCAGGTAGATGGCAAGGATGCAATCGGGTTTTTGCGTTTCGAAGGTGGCGATGGCATGTCGCATCTCCTCCCTGGTGAAGACCATCCCCGGCCAGACAAGATCCGCCCATCGTGCGACGTCCTCTGCCATCTGCTGTGCCTTGGCCTGTTTCCGTGCGAGGTACGTACCCCGCCTTGTTCCTTCTCCAAGTGTCCGGAAGCGTTCCGCGCCCACAAGGAGCAATCCGACTTTCGGTTTTCTTGCCACGTCCATCATGTTGCTTGCCTCTCCTTTTTCAGCAGGGTCTTGTGCACGGTCACTTCCCCGACACCCTGGTTGATGATGGTGTAAGGACCAAAATCGGCTGGGATGGTGACGATGTCCAGCATCCTGAGGTCGTAGGATCGCTCGGGATGCCGCTTGCTCTGGATTCTGGCCGCCTCGCCATCGACCAGTGCCAGCACATGGAAGGTCCCCTCTGTGTCGTCATCGATGCTTGACCAGAATTTCAGGTTCCGCAGGCTGAAGTAGAGCAGGTCATGCTCACCGACCACTTTCTCCATCCATGGGTTGCCGTCCTTGTCCTTTCCCTGACGGAGGATTCCTCCATGGTTGACCAGATTCCGTTCAACCCATTCGCGGGTGCGTTCCGGGTGGATCACCTTGGCTCCCGCATTCAGGTGGATTGGCCTGGGACGCAAGGTCTGCGGGTCGATTCTCTGGTAGTCATAGAGCTTGTAGGTGTAGGAACCGATAGTAAGGCTGCCGATTTCCAGCACCACTTGGTTCCTTCCCGATGCGTGGATTGTACCTGCCGGTATCATCACCTGTGTTCCTGGTTCGCTTGGAACCCGATTCACATAGGCCGGGTAATCGACAAGACTGCCATCCTTTTCCGCTTCCCGTGCTTTCGCAAAGAATTTCCCGCAACTATCGGTTTCCAGGAATCCAAGGTACGTGCAGGCGCCTTGGGCGGTGGCGCACACATAGTAGCTTTCATCTTGCCTGCCTAACTCATGGTGGTGTCGCATCACATAGTCTGCAGTGGGGTGGCATTGGATCGACATGTTTCCGTTGGAATGGTACGTATCGTCATAATTGAACCGGATCGGGAAGTAGCCTCCGAACTGCTTGAACGCCTTCGCTCCGAGCAGTTTTTCCTTCTGTTCCTGGACAAAAGTGAAAAACGGCACCTCGAATTCGCGGCCATCGATTACTGCCACAAGGGATACTTCCATGGGAATCATGTCGAAAACCCATGCGCAATTGCGCATCTCCTTGGGCAGGCTCCTCAGTTTGGTGAAATAGAAGCCTCCCCATACGCCTTCCAGGTAGACGGGCCTGGCGCGAAGCGGCTTCTTGCGGAGCTCATCGAAAAGCTCCTTGACATGGAGCCACGTCATGCACGAGACCTGTTGCATGTCGTCGGCGGTCATATACCAGTCGATTGCATCCGCGTCGATGAGCTTCCAACGCAAGTTGACCGCGTTTTCAAAGTCGACGTAGTAGTTGCGCCGCATGGTTTCGTTGAACGGCATCTCGTGGTCGAACCCGACATTGCGGGCCCTGCCATACTTGAAATTCAAGGCTGCGGTGCGGGGAGTGATGTCGACCCAGATCCTCAGGTCGTACAGGCCGCACAGAGGGGAGGAAAGAGATCCCCGTCCGATGACGACAACAGGTTGGGTCTCGTTGCTGAGCAGCCTTTGCAAGTCCCCGATCTTTGCGGCATCCTGCAGATCCTCGATTGACCCGCTGAAACGCACCCCATAGAGCAGTGCCGGATCGATGCTGCGGTCCGTGGGAAGGCAGCATGAGGTCATTCTTTCAACCTCGGCACCCTCCTTCAAAAGGCTTTCGCCGTCAATCCAGCGGGTCTGGCTGGGTAGGTACTGCTCGAAAACCTGTTTGAGGACGCTGAACTCCACCCCTGTGTACCCGTCGATCGCAATCCTGCGTTTGCCGTCTTCCAACGCCTTGGATAGCCTTCTGGCAACGGAGATGGTGCCTTGGGTGAAATCGGATGCGACCTCGGCAGGCACCGTCACCGGGTTGACGGCCCGATGATCGATGTAGGGGTAGGGATGAAACATGAAACTCATTGGGAACCTCCTCCTTTTATTGGTTCTTCCTCAGGCTCTTGAAGTACTCCATCGACTTCATGATGTAGGCTTCTGCCGTCTTGTGGGTGTTGCTGGCAACCGCAGTGAAGAGCATGTCCACCACGTTCAGCATGACGATGCGGCTGGTCATGGCCCCGATGCGGGTCAGCTTCTCGGTATTTGCCGTCGCAAGGACGATGTCGGCATTACGGGACAGGGTGTTGTCACCGATCGAGGTGATGGCGATGGTGGTCACGCCAGCCTGCTTGGCGACCTGGCACGTTTCCGCAAGCCCATAGGTCATGCCCGAACTGGAAAGCAAGAGCGCCACGTCCTCCTTCGTAGCCGATGCGAGCCCGATCAACATCCGGTCGATGTCGGTGGCAAGGAAGGTGGTGTAGCCGATCCGTCTGAACTTGATTTCGGCGTCCATGGCGACAAAACCGCTGTTGCCCATGCCGTAAGTCAGGATCTGACGGGCTCCAACGAGTTTCTCGACGGCGAGGCTGAAGGCGTCGAGGTCCAATATCTTCAGAGATTCCTCGAGACCGCAGATGCTGTTGTTGGTCACCACCGAGCAGATGGTCGGGATATCCATGTCCGCATAGATCCCGCTCGGGAATCGGGTGGATTGTTCTTCCAAGGCGATCTCCGTATTCAGGGCGGTGAGGAACTCCTTGTATCCGGCAAAGCCCAGTTTCTTGCAAAGCCTGACCACGGCGCTTTTGCTCGTCGCGCAACTGGCCGCGATTTCAGGACAGGAAGTCCGCGATATGTCGCCGACATGGGTGATGAGATAGGTGGCGATCCTCTGGCTCTGAGGGGAAAGGGTGGAATAGATCTGCTGCAAATGCATGATGGTGGGAATGGTCATGCGCACCTCGATAAAACTAGTTTTAATCATTATATGGATATGTGCCAACTCGTGCAACAATTTCGTATTTATTTGAAAAAATAAACAGGATAAAAGCAAAATTGATGCATGTAATAACAAAACTAGTTTTCAATAAATCGTTGACAGAGAGGACCAGTATGGTATCATCAAAACCAGCGAGATCCCGAATCAAAAGGAGGGTTCCTGTATGAGGAAACAACTACTTGGGTCGTTGGTGTGTGCGTCACTGGCCATGTCCATGGTCTTTGCCGGTGGTGCGCAGGAAAAAAGTGGGACGGCTGGGGCCGCGGCCACCAGGAAAGTCGATTTGACGTTTTCCTCCTGGAGAACCGAGGATGTGCCTGTATACGAGGAAATCATCAAGAAGTTCGAGGCGGAAAATCCGGGCATCCATGTTTCCTATCAGCCATACAAGACGGAAGAATACCAGACGGTATTGGCTGCAAATTTCAAGGGTGGCACCGCCGCCGACGTGATACACCTGAGGGCTTACGGCAACTTCGAGCAGTTTGCCAAGCCCGGCTACCTGCTTCCCTTGTCCAAGGACAATGTTCCCAACCTGGTGAACTTCAACGAGCAGTCCCTGAAAGGCAGCACCAGCATCTACGACAACAACTGCTACGGTGTGCCATATGCCAGCCAGAGCCTGGTCATCTACTACAACAAGGATGTCTACCAGCAGCTTGGGCTTTCCGAGCCGAGGACCTGGGACCAGTTCGTCGCCAACCTGAAGGTCTGCAAGGACAACAAGGTGACCCCGCTTGCCAACGGCACCTATGCCGGCTGGATGGACGAGGTCCTGGTAGGAGACTTGGGCTCCAGCATCTATACCGACGCGTTCTATGATGACGTGACCAGCGGCAAGTGCGATTTCACCGATCCCCGCTATGTCGCCGCCCTCGATCGCGTGAAATCGTTGGCCCCGTATTTCCCCGATGGGTTCCAGAGCTTGGATTACGTCCCGCAGCAGATGATGTTCATCAACGGCATGGCCGCCCATTTCATCGGTGGCATCTGGGAGTCGGCGTATTTCACCGCACAGAACCCCGACCTGAAGCTCGGCCTGTTCGTATGTCCTCCGGAGAATGAGAACGGCACCCAATACCTCCCGTTCTATATGGATGGGTCCTATGGCGTGAACAAGGCATCCAAGAACCAGGAAGCCGCCCTGACTTTCGTGAACTATCTTGCCAGCAAGGATGTCCAGCAGTTCTTGAGCGACAAGCTTGCCGTGAAGACCGAGCACAAGGATGTCGTTCCGAACAATCCGTTCCTGAAGATCGTCTCTGATCCGAAGTTCGTGAAGGTTCCGTATGTGATGCTCGTCGGTTTCCGGTACGAGCAGCCGACAGGATCCTCCCTCCTGCAGGCCGGGGTGCAGGCCCTGATGGCCGGTACGAAGACCAGCCAACAGGTTGCTGCGGACATCACCGAAGGTGTCAAGAAGTATTACAAGCCGTTCCAGAAATAAGACAGCCGCTTGCATCGGCCTGATGGCCGATGCAGGCCATGTTTTTCCTTTTGCTATTCCTACTGAGGTTGTCCGCCATGCTGAAAAGATCCCAGATTCCTTGGCTCGTGTTGTTCCTGACGCCTGCGACGGTAGTCGTGGTGATGTTCATCGTCGCTCCGTTGTTCGCATCCATGTTCAACAGCTTCTTTGCCTGGGACGGGTTTGTCCGCCAGGGATTTGTGGGATTCGAGAACTTCATCGATATTTTTCGTGTCTATCCATACAACGAGCAGTTTCCCAATGCGTTGAAAAACAACCTTACGTGGTTTGTCATGTCCATGTTGGTCCAGAACACGATAGGCATCTTCTTCGGATATCTGCTCAGCCGCAACATCCGCGGCTACGACCTGTACAAGCGGCTCTTCTTCATGCCGGTCCTGCTCTCCATCATAGCGGTCGGATTCCTTTGGAAGCTGTACTACAATCCGCAGTTCGGATTGTTTTTCTCCCTGTTCAAGAAGCTCCACATCGAGCATCTTTACCACGCCTGGCTGGGTGATGCGGCAACCGCCACGCCAGCCTTGATCGTCATGAATATTTGGCGGTGGATTGGATTCCCGACGCTGGTCTTCCTTTCTGCCTTTGACAACGTTCCTGTCGACTGCATCGAAGGTGCGTATCTGGAAGGGGCCGGAGCCTGGCGGATTTTCTGGAAGATCCAGGTTCCGCTTGTCGTTCCTTCGTTCATGATCATCACCGTGTTGACCTTGATCGGGTCGATCAATGTCTTCGAACAGGTCTATGCGCTGGCGGGTCTTGATGGCGCGCCGAACTATGCGACGGACACGCTTTCCCTTTTGTTCTACCGTACCGCTTTCGGCTCGCAAGCTTCGACCGTGCCGATTGTCGGAATCGGCTCGGCCTTGTCGGTGATCATCTACATGCTTTGCATCGGGTTTTCCTTCATCAGCATCAAGTTCTTCCAGAGCAAGGAGGTTGAGCAATAATGACCATTACCGACCTGAGATTCAAGAAGGCTTCCATTGGCGGGAAACTGCTCTATTTGTGCTTCGAGCTGCTGTTGGTCGCCTATGCGGTTGCCGTTCTCTTCCCGCTTTTCAATATGGTTTTCTCCTCGTTCAAAACGACCAGGGAGATTTTCCTCGACCCCTTCTCGTTGCCGAGACAATGGAGATTCAGCAATTACGTGGTGGTTTGGCAGAAAGGCGGTTTTGGCAATTATTTCATCAACAGCATTCTGATCACAGCGGTTGCGATGGTGTTCGTCCTGTTCTTCGGCACCATGGCCGGCAATGCCATCAGCCGTTACGACTATCGCCTGCGGACCTTCTTCTCCCTGTTGTTCCTTTCCGGACTGGTCCTGCCTCTGAAAGTCGCCATCATCCCCCTGTTTTTGCTGATGCGCAACCTCCGTCTGGTGGACAACCGCTTCGGCCTGGTCTGCATCTTTGCGGCCATGGGCCTGCCTTCGACCATCTTCATTCTGAGCGGGACGATGCGGGGGATTCCGAAAGAGCTGGAATATGCCGCCCGTATTGATGGCTGCAATGAGTTCGGCATATACACGCATGTGATCCTGCCCCTTTCCAAGCCGGCGATCTCGCTGGTCACCATCTACAACATGGTCCCGATCTGGAACGACTTCTTTTTCCCGATGGTGCTGATCTCCTCCGACAGGAAGCGGACGCTTCCCCTTGGGGTGTCGACCTTCTTCGGGGAACACCAGATTGCCTGGGACTATGTGTTTACCGCTTTGTCTATTTCCATCCTGCCTATGATTGCCGTCTATCTGTGCATGTCGAGCTTCTTCATCAAAGGCATGACGGTCGGTGCGGTCAAGGGGTGAGAGAAGGAGGCGTATATGCCACTGGATGAGAAGAAACGGAAACAGCTTGAAGCACATCGTGCCGTCTATGAGAAAGAACTCTGGGAATATGTGGTGCCGTTCTGGAGAACGTATTCGCTGGATACCAGGCATGGCGGTTACCATACCTGCCTTGACCGGGACGGGTATGTCTACGACACCGACAAGTTCTGCTGGATGCAGGCCCGTCAGGTCTGGTGCCTGTCCCACCTGTACAACCGGTATGGAAAGAAAGACGAGTCCTTGCTCGCGGAGGCAAAACTCGGCCTCGATTTCCTTCTCGGCCATTTCCGCGACGAGAACGGGGACTTCTATTTCTCGACGGACGATGAGGGAAGGCCTACGGTGGTTCCGTACAATATCTACTCCGATTGTTTTGCCACCATGGCGCTTGCCGAGTACGGATCCGCCACGGGGCAGCGAACCTATCTGGACATGGCGAAGCGCGCCTACTGCAGGATCCAGGAACGGAAAGACAATCCGAAAGGAAAATGGACCAAGACCCTGTCCTCCGGAAGGACGTTCCATGCCTGTGGGTTTTCCATGATCCAGGTGAACATGGCGCAGACCCTGAAGCGGTTTGACGAGAACCCTGCCTATGAGCGGATTATCGACCAGGAAACCGCCACCATCGTGAAGCACCATATCAAGACGGACAAGCAGATTGTCTATGAACGGGTCAGCCTGGATGGAAGGACATACAACTGCATGGAGAACCGTCTCCTGTGTCCGGGACACGCCTGCGAGGTCATCTGGTTCCTGGCAAAATCCGCGGCGGAAAAGCGGGATGGCAAGCTGATCGGTCTTCTTGCGGATGCATTCCTGTGGACTGTCGAGAGGGGCTGGGATGGAAAGTACGGTGGAAT
>CAJMOS010000089.1 GCA_905215015.1 uncultured bacterium
ATGTAATACCTGCTTCCTACAGCAACCAAGTACTCAACCAGCCCGGAATCACCGTACTCGTCGTCAAAGCTGCCCGGAGAACCGGATGGCGTTGGCAAGGGAGATACAGATGATCACCACCATCAGGACAAGGAAGAGCCGGTCCACCGCGCGGTTGTCCATTTTCCGGGAAAAGAAGCGGCCGATACGGGCGCCGATGATGCCGGAAACCATCATGGCGGCAAGGAGCGGCCAGGATACAGCGGGAATACTCCGCGTCACGAGATTGGAGATGAGGTTGGCAAGCTGCGAACAGAAGATGACATACAGCGAGTTGAGCGCGCTGTTCTTGCTGTCCAGAGAGAAGAACAGGGAAAGGAACATGATGTTGATCGGCCCGCCACCAATGCCGAGGAACGAGCTCATCACTCCAAGGAAAAGCCCGATGCAGACACAGAGGATGGCATTTTGGATATTAAAGGTATGGACCTTCGCCTTCATCAAGACGTAGATGAACACCGAAAGCGTCAGGATGACCATCACCACGTTCTGGGTCAGCCCTACCGCCGCATTGTTGCCAGCGGCTTCCTTCACCAAGGAGAAAAGCATCTTTCCGAAAATGCCGCCTACCGCACCTCCTACCGCAAGATAGGTGCCTCTTGGCTTGTCGATCTTCGCATCCGCGCTTTTCGAGAGCAAGCTGACAGTGGTCATGGCAAGAACGGTAGTCCCTGACAGGAAACTGATTGTATCCATTGGAAGATCCAAGAGCGCGTCCATCACCGGCTTGATGATGACGCCTCCCCCGATACCGCTGATGGCCCCGATGACGGTCGCGACCAAAGTGATGGAAATGATGATGAATTCCATGATGCTCCCCCACTGCGTGATGTTGTTAGTTGTAGCCTGCCACCCGCCATCCTGGCAAGGGCCCTTCCAGTTTGCCAGAACCAAGCTGTTCCTGTATGATTGTTGCCATGTACCGTTCCGTGATGATCAAACCTGCATCTTCGGCCTGCAACCTGCATTGCTCGTATTGTTTCTACCTTGACGAGGTCGCCAACCGCCAGGCCCGCGCCATGCGCGTCATGAGCGAGGAGACGGCAAGACAGATCATCTCCAAGTTCCTTGAGGCAAGCGACGGGGTGTGCTTCGCCTTCCAGGGGGGGGAACCCACCCTTGCGGGTACCGATTTCTTCCGCAACTTCTTTTCCTTTGTCGGGCAGGAGAACCGTTCCCATAAAACGGTGACCTACGCGCTGCAGAGCAACGGGTACGCGTTGCCCGACGGGTTGATTCCGCTCCTGAAGGAATACGACGTGCTTGTCGGAATTTCCCTGGACGGACCGCGCCAGCTGCAGGACCTGCATCGCCGCTCTCCCTCAGGGGAGCCAAGTTTCTCCAACGTGCGGGATACGGTACGGGCCTTGGAGAACGCAGGGGTCGCGGTCAACCTGCTTTCCGTGGTGACCAACGAAAGCGCGGCCAACGCGGATAAGCTGATGCGGTTCTACATGGACCAGGGAAAGAGGTATCTCCAGTTCATTCCCTGTCTCTCCCCCTTGCAGGAAGGAGAGGAACACAACCCCTTCCTTTCCCCGGAGAACTATCTCATCTTCCTCGAGCAGGTATGGAGGTACTGGTATCCGAGGCTGGGGACGCCAGAGGCGATCAGCGTGCGTCTGTTCGACAACTGGCTTGCCATCGCCATGGGTGGCCATCCGGAGGAATGCGGCGCCATCGGCATCTGCTCCATCGAGTATGTGGTGGAGGCGGACGGTTCGGTCTACCCGTGTGACTTCTACTGTCTTGACGACTACCGCCTAGGGACAATTGCAACGCAATCCGTCAAGGAACTGGATGCCCGCCGGGAGGAAATCAGGTTCATCCCCTCCTCGCTGACCACGAACAAGGATTGCGGTGGCTGTCCCTACCTGCGCTACTGCGGGGGCGGTTGCAGGCGCTACCGGACGCGCGCGGGACGGTTCGTCTACTGCGACGTCTACCGGTCTTTCCTCAAGAGGCACATGGCCGAGCTTCAGCGTTCCGCCGCCTTTTTCTCGCAGTCCACCAGATAGTCTCGACAGCCAGTGCCGCAAGCGTCATTACCCCATAGAGGACCATCACAGCCTGAAACGAGACATGCTGGTACAGGAATCCCCCAAGGACCGAACCGACAATCTGGCCGCTGGTAAGCAGGGTCTCGTGCATCGCCATGCGTTTTGCCCGATGCGTTGAGCCGCTGACCCCGTGGAACATCGACAGCTCGTAGCAGAAGGCATAGACGACACCGAAGCAAACGAAATAGAGGACGAAGAGCGGGACGCTGCCGATAAAGCCGGAAACCGCGCAGAGGACGGCGAGCAGGCCCTGCATCAGCGCGATGAACCAGAAGCGGAACTGCCAGAACGAGGAATGGCTGATCAGCATGAAGCAGAAACAGGCGGAAAGCCCCCGCGCAAGCAGCAACATGCCGGTGACGGCCTTGCTGTAGCCGAGCCTTTCCATTGCATACAGGGGAAAGATGTTCAGGAAGGTGTTGTTGGCGAGATAGACCAGGACGACCCCGGCCCAGGAGGGAAAGCGCAGGGGCGTGGAATGGTCCACCTTCGCCTCTTTCCGGCCCACCATGGTCTCGCTCTGCATGTCCCGCATCAAAGGCACGAGCAAGCTCGCGACCCAAACACAGAGCGCCAGCAGCAGGAACGCGGTGACCGAAAGCACGAAAGGAGCCTGGGCTGAGGCTTCCGCGAGCACCCCCGCGAGGAAACTGGCGAGCCCCGCTCCGAGGCTCCAGGAAAAATTATACCCGTTGGTCACATGGGTCAGGGCCGCCCCTTCCCTTCCCCTGGTCATCCAGGCCTCGACCGCCGGCCAGAGCAGACTCTGCAGCAAGCCATAGACCGCCAGTTCCAGGTATCCGAGAGCCGGATACGGGGTACAAGCGAATGCGGCAAGCAGCAGGCCTTGGCAAAGCAAGGATACGGATACGCATACCCTTGGTTTCAACCGCTGCACCACCGGGGAAAGGCACATGCAGCCAATGAAAAAGGTACCGGTGGAAATCTGGGTGGCGATACCTACCCCGCTTGCCGAGAGCAGGTAGACCCCACGGAAATAATACACCAGCCCGAGGCTGGCGGTGGTGATGGCGATGTTGCCGAAAAAGGCCACCAGACAGAGTATCAGCGTCTGGATAATGTCTTGCGTGCGTTCCTGCATATGCTGGTAATCTATCCCTCAGCCCATGCATGTGACAAGGGAAAGCACCTTGCCAATGAGTCTTATTTCGCATTAGGATGAGCCAGTATGAACAATGATGTTTTGCACTATACACCATTTGTCACTACTTTGTGCTCGTTCCTCTTGGCACAGTTCATCAAGCCATTCGTCGCGATGGCGCTCTCGCCCCACAAGTTCGACTACAAACGGATGTTCTCTACCGGAGGGATGCCCTCCAGCCATACCGCGGGGGTAATCACCCTGTGCACGACCATGGGACTCACCTACGGTTTCGCCTCGCCCTACTTCGTCATTTCCGGCACGTTTGCCGGCATCGTCATCCACGACGCGATGACGCTCAGGCAGAACGCTGGCAAGCAGGCGGCCGTCATCAACGAGTGGAGCTCGATTTTCAGCCAGGAATGGAAGGACGGACAGATCGTCGAGGAACACCTGAAGACGATGCTTGGCCATACCTGGAACCAGGTGCTTGGCGGAGCGCTCTTCGGTTTTCTGGTTGGGATCATCGGTTTCAACCTCATGTGCTAGGAAATCCTGCCTTGCTTTCCAGCGGGAATGCGGGCGCATCCCCTTTCCTGTCGACGCGTATGCAATCATGTTGACATTTATCCGCATATATATGCATAATCACCTCCGTTATGTGCATTTTCATTCATTCTTGGAGGGTTTTTATGAAAAAGATGCTTGCTGTCTTACTGGTTGCCTCGCTCGCAGTCACTTCGCTTTTCGCAGGAGGAGCCAAGGAAAGTCCCGATAGCCAGACAAAGACCTATGTGTTCGCCGCCGACGCGACGTGGCCGCCGATGGAGTTCGTCGATGAGGCGGGGAACCTCACCGGTTTCGAGGTCGAGTTGATGCCGCTCGTGGGAAAAGCGGTCGGCATGGACTTCGAGGTGAAGAACATTCCCTGGGATACGATTTTCGCAGGGCTCGCCAACGGCGCGTACGACGGCGTCTCCAGCGGTGTCACCGTGACCGATGAGAGAAAGAAGACGATGGACTTCTCCACCCCGATCCTTTCCAATGGACAGGTCGTGATCGTGCTTGCCAAGGATAAGGATACGGTCAAGAGCGTGAAAGACCTTCCCAGCAAGGCCAATGTGGGTGTGCAGATCGGCACGACTGGCGACTTCGCCCTTGCCGACTACGACGTGACGGTCAAGCGCTATGACGATATCGGCCTTGCCATCCAGGACATGCTGAACGGCAACCTCGCCGCCTGCGTCTGCGACAGCCTGATCGCCAGTGACTTCGTGCTCGCCAACAAGAACTACCAGGGCAAGCTCGCCATCGCCGGCGCCCCCTTCACCCAGGAGGACATCGCCATCGCCGTGCAGAAGGGCAACAAGGCGCTCCTGGACAAGATCAACGAAGGCCTGGCCAAGATGCAGCAGGATGGTTCTCTGGACGCGCTGAAGAAAAAGTGGAATATCCTCTGATACCGCTCAGGATCCACATGACGGGGGTGCCGGCCAAGTCTCGGCATCCCCGTTTTCTTTTTCCTTCTACGCTATGGATACCACTTTTCCGCATACATATTCCTAAGTAAACGAAAATTTATACGGTTCACACCTCTTCAAATGGATAACAATTCAATACAAATGCACTAATTTCAAATATTTTTCAATTTATTGCATAATTATTCCAAAACCGCTTGACCATGTTTGCATACTTATGCATAATTCCAGCATATACAAACGAGGAGAAAGCGTATGAAAAAAGTATTCGCATTGTTCGTGGGTGTGGCACTTGCAGCAAGCATGGCTTTCGCAAGCGGGGCAAAGGAATCAAACGGCAAGAAGACCTATACCGTCGCGGGCAGCGCGGACTGGCCTCCTCTGGAATATGTGGATGAAAGCGGAACCGTGGTAGGTTTCGAGGTCGACCTGCTCAAGGCGATTGCCGAAAGCCAGAACGTCTCGATCACGTTCCAGAATGTCGCCTGGGACGGAATCTTCGCGGGGCTTGCAAACAATGCCTATGATGGAGCCGCGAGCGGCATCTCGGTCACCGAGGAACGGAAGAAGTCGATGGACTTCACCACCTCGTTCCTGACCATCACCCAGGCGATCATCGCGCCGAAGGATCACCCGGAGCTGACCGACACCAAGAGCCTGGCGGGCAAGACGGTCGGAACCCAGATCGGCACGACCGGAGACCTTTACCTGCAGGACCAGAACGCAAAGGATCCTACCCTGAAGATCACCGACAAGGCCTATGACTCGGTTGGCCTGGCTGTCGAGGACCTGCTAAACGGCAACCTCGACGCGGTTGTCACCGACAGCGTCGTTGCCATTGACTTTGTCTTCAACAACAAGAACTACAACGACAAGCTGGTCATCAGCGGAATCGCGAGCCAGGACGGCGAGCCGATTGCCATGGCGGTCAAGAAAGGCAACAAGGAGATGCTGGACGTGCTGAACGCAGGCATCGCCCAGGCTGAAAAGGACGGGACCATGGACAAGCTCAAAAAGCAATACCATCTTGAATGACGGCGGTACATGAGGCGGAGGATCCTCTTCACAGGGGATCCTTCTTTGTGTTTGAATGAATAATTATACACCGTTATCTTGACTACTTTTGCATAATTATTAGAATAGAAACAGAATTTCCGCATGATATTCAAAGTAGGCTGCATATGAAGAACAAATCGAAATCCGTGGACCCCAAGAAACCGCAGGTCTCCATCCAGATGACTGACGGTGTGCTGATTCCACGCAAGGACAACAACCACGTGCTCAATGCCTGGAGAATCACCTTTTTCGGCGCGTTGCTCGTGCTGGCGCTGCTGGTATTGCTGAAGCCGGATCCCTACAGGGACATCCTGTTGGTCTGTATCAAGGGCGCGCCGGTCACCTTCGAGGCGTCCATCCTGGCGATGGTCTTCACGGTCATCATTGGCGTCATCACCGGTCTCGGCTCCGTCAGCAAGCATCGATGGATCAACATGATCAGCGGTGTGTACGTCGAGCTGATCCGAGGCATTCCCCTGCTCGTCCAGATCATTTTCATCTACTACGCCATGGGCCGCTTCTTCAAGATCCAAGGCATGATTGCCGCTGTCACCGCCCTTTCCATCTGCTTCGGCGCCTACATGGGCGAGATTGTCCGTGGAGGCATCCAGTCGATTCCCAAAGGGCAGATGGAAGCCGCGATCGCCCTCGGCATGAGCCGCACCCAGGCATTCCGCTATGTGATCCTGCCGCAGACCGCCAAGGTGATCCTGCCTGCCATCGGCAACGAGTTCATCTCGATGGTCAAGGACTCTTCCCTGGTCAGCACGATCGCCCTGAGCGACATCCTGCGAAAGGGTCGTGAGTACATCAGCCGAACCTTCCTTTCCCTGGAGACGATGCTGGTGGTCGCCCTCATCTATCTGATCATCACCCTGGTACTTTCCCGCCTCGTGGGTATGCTCGAGGAAAGGCTGCATCAAAATGGCTAAAATCGTAATCAAAGATCTCTGCAAGCAATACGTGACCAACAAGAACACCATCGAGGCGGTCAAAAACGCCAGCCTGACGGTCGACGACGGCGAGGTGGTGGTCATCATCGGACCTTCCGGAAGCGGGAAAAGCACCCTGCTGCGCTCCATCAACAAGCTGGAGATCCCGACAAGCGGCCACATCCTTATCGATGACGTGGATGTCACCGTGCCCGGGACCGACATCCGGAAAATCCGGGAAGAGGTCGGCATGGTGTTCCAGTCCTTCAACCTGTTTCCCCACCTTTCCGTCCTCGACAACATCACCCTGAGCCCGATCAAGGTCAAGAAAGTCCCCAAAGACGAGGCCGAGCGTCTCGGTCTCGAGCTTCTCAAGCGGGTCGGCCTGAAGGACAAGGCGCAGGCTTACCCGCTCGAGCTATCCGGCGGACAGCAGCAGCGCGTGGCTATCGCCCGCGCCCTCGCCATGCAGCCGAAGGCGATGCTCTTCGACGAGCCTACCAGCGCGCTCGACCCGGAGATGATCAAGGAGGTACTCGACGTCATGCTCGACCTGGCCAAGAGCGGCATGACCATGTTGCTTGTCACCCACGAGATGGGTTTCGCCCGGGCTGCCGCGGACAAGGTGGTGTTCATGGACCATGGCGAGATCATCGAAAGCGGCAAGCCTGAGGACCTGTTCACCCACCCGCAGAGCGAACGGACCAAAAGCTTCCTCGACCACATCCTCTAGGCTGCAAGAAAGCCCATACCGGAGGCAGATTCTGCCGGGTATGGGTTTTCTTATCAGTCTCCAACCGCTAGAATCCTAGCCATGCGAGCACACAAACCTTCCGGTGCGGAATTATTTGAGAGCACCTATCAGTCGCTGTTCGGACCGCGCTGGAAAACGCTGAAAGAAGCGCTTCTCAAAGAGCGTAAGCCGGTCCCCTTCCTGAACGGACTCGTCAAGCCGTACTTCCTTGACCAAGGATCCATTCTCGCAGCCGAGACCCTTCCCATACAAGAGGGAGACACGGTGCTCGACATGTGCGCCGCCCCTGGGGGGAAAAGCCTCGTTCTGGAAAGCCGTCTGAAAGGCACGGGAAGGCTGGTCTGCAACGACCGCTCCCAAGACCGGAGGGGCCGCCTGAAGCGGGTCATCGAGGAGCATGTGCCAGAGGCGTGGCGAAGCTCGATATCCGTCACCGGGCATGACGCCACACGGTGGGGGCTCTTCGAAGGGCAGGTGTATGACAAGATCCTGCTGAACGCCCCCTGCTCCAGCGAGCGCCACGTCCTTACCGACCCGAAGGCATTGGGAGAATGGTCTCCCGCAAGGCCGAAACATCTCGCGATCCAGCAGTTCGCCATGCTTTGCGCGGCCCTCGAGGCGGTAAAGGTCGGCGGGCTGGTACTCTACAGCACCTGCGCCTTGATTGCCGGCGAGGACGAGGATGTAATCGCGAAACTGGCAAAAAAGCGCGCGGGACGCTTCGAATTGGTTCCCACGCAGGTCCCGCTTGCCGAGAACCGGACCTATGGGCAGATCATTCTTCCGGACACCTCCGGGGGCAGGGGACCCCTGTATTTCTGTTTGCTGAGGAGGCTCTCATGAGTGTCGTTTCCATCATCCGCTGCAACAGCTACGAAGAAAAGGATGTCTACGAGGCGATACGGACCGCCACGGCGCACGCCGGGTTTCCCGACTGCACGGGCAAGCGCGTCTTGCTGAAGCCGAATGTGCTCTCCGACGCCCCGGTGGAAAAAGCCATCACCACCAACCCCGTGGTGCTGGAGTGCATGGTCAGGCTGTTGCAGGAACAGGGCGCGAAGGAGGTGCTAGTGGGAGATTCGCCGGGACTGCAGGGCAACCATTTCACGCCGAAAGCCTGTGGCGTCTCCAAGGCCTGTGAGAAAACAGGCGCCACCTGGGTGGACTTCACCAAGGATACCCGAGAGCAGGAAATCCCCTTCACAGGGGGAATGCGGCTCCCCTTCTCCAAGGTGTTCAACGAGGTCGACCTGATCATCACCCTGCCGAAGCTGAAGACGCACAAGCTGATGTACGCCACTGGGGCCTTGAAGAACCAATTCGGCCTGGTGCCTGGACTGCACAAGAGCAAGAGCCATGTGCGCAAGCAGAGCCGTGGCGACTTCGCCGATCTGGTTGTCGGCATCAACGCCCTCCACAAGCCCGCATTCGCCGTGATGGATGGCATCATCGGGATGGAGGGCGAAGGCCCCGCGAACGGAAATCCTCGCTTCCTCGGACTGATCCTCGCGAGCCAGGACCTGGTCGCCATGGATTGGGCGGAAGGCCTCATCATGGGCTACCAGCCGATGGATCTTCCTCTGGTCAATTCCGCGTTGAGCCACGGCCTTGGCTCCAAACCGACCTTTTCCGACCTCGATGCGGAAAGGCTGCGTGTCCAGGACTGGAAACGGATTCCCATCCAGAAGAAAGACCACCTGTTCCAGGATCTCATCCTGCCTTTCCTGACGCGGAGGCTGCGCCATGGCCCCCAGCGGCCCGCCCCCTCGTTCGGATCGCCCAAGTGCGTCCTGTGCCGGCGGTGCGTGGACATCTGCCCGGCTCACGCCTTGTCGGTGAGGGGCAAGCGCATCGTCATCGACACCCGCTCATGCGTGCGATGCTATTGCTGCCACGAGATGTGCCCGGCCGGCGCCATCACCATCGATGAACGGAAGTCCTGACGCTACCTGTTCCCTAAACGCAACGGCGCCTATATACTGGGGAACGCACCCAAGGCCGGTGCGATTCGATTTCACTCATCCGCGGAGGTTTCCATGAGCATGGATCTGCTTGTAAGCATGCTTCTCTCTTTCATCCCTGTCAGCGAGGTCAGGGGAGGTATTCCCTATGGGTACCTCACCGGCTTGCCACTTACCCGGGTGGTACCGCTCTGCATGCTCTGCAATTTGCTCGTCCCGGTCTTCGCATGGGCCTTTCTGGCGACGCTCCACAAGTTTTTCTACGCGCATTGGAACTGGTACCGGGTGAAATTCGAGATGTTCCTGGAAAAGACCCGAAAGAAGGTGCAGCCTTCGGTGGAGAAGTATGGCTTCTGGGGCTTGATGGTCTTCGTCGCCATCCCGCTTCCGATGACGGGCGCCTGGACGGGTTCCGTCGCGGCATGGCTTCTGGGAATCGAGAAACGCAAAGCCCTCCTGGCGATCGCCCTTGGCATCCTCATCGCCTCAGCCATCGTCACGGGAGTCCTCCTCGGGGGAAGCAGCGTAGGTTCCATCTTCATCAAGCGGGTCTGATCGCATGCGGCATTTTGATTTGCAGAGAGAGCTCAATCCTGAGCAATGCAAGGCCGCGTCAACGCATCGCGGACCGGTCCTCGTCATCGCCGGCGCCGGCAGCGGAAAGACCCGTATGCTTACCTACCGGATTGCCAGCATGCTGGAATCGGGCATCGACGAGCGAAACATCCTGGCGCTCACCTTCACCAACAAGGCCGCGCGAGAAATGGGGGACCGGATCCGCAAGCTTACCGACAGTCCCTTGAAACACCTGACCACCACAACCTTCCACAGCTTCGGACTGGGAGTCCTGAAGCAGTTCATCCAATACCTCGGCTACAAGAACAACTTCACCATCTACGACACGAGCGACAAGCTTGCCTTGCTGCATGAGATGGTGGTCGAGGCAGGCGACGATCCGGACAAGTATGACTTCAGGGAAGTGGCCCAGCTCTTCAGCGACATGAAGACCCATCGGTCGGACCTTGACCCCGACGGCCAGGAGAAGATGGCGAAGATGTACCGGGAGTACGTCAAGCTCCTGAAGGCTTACAACGCCGTCGATTTCGACGATTTGATCACCCTTCCCTTGGAGCTTTTCAAAAAGCGTCCTGACGTGCTGGACAAGCTCCGCATGCGCTACCAGTACATTCTGGTCGATGAGTTCCAGGACACTTCGCTGTGCCAGTACAAGCTGGTGAGCCAGCTTGCCATGGTCAGCAGGAACCTCTGCGTCGTCGGTGATGACGACCAGAGCATCTATAGCTGGCGTGGCGCGAATTACCAGAACCTGCTGTTGTTTGAAAAGGACTTCCCCGAACGGAAGGAAATCAAGCTGGAAGAGAACTATCGCTCCTCCGGGAACATCCTCGAAGCGGCGAACGACCTGATCGTCCACAACAAGCAGAGGAAATCGAAGAAACTCTGGACGAATGGAGAGAAAGGCAGCACCATCCAGCTGATGCATCCCGCCGATGGACAATGGGAGGCAAGAACCATCGCCAACCAGATTGAAGCGGCCATGCGGTCGGACAAGTCCCTGACCTATGACGACTTCGCGATTCTTGTCCGGACCAACCGCCTGATGGATCCTATCGCTGAAGAACTGGAAACGCGCAACCTTCCCCTGAACATCACCGGAGGACCGAACCTGCTCGACCGCAAGGAGGTGCGTGACATCCTCGCCTATCTGAAGGTAGTCGCGAACCGGGATGACGACGTCAACTTCCTCAGGATCGTGAACACCCCTACCCGCGGCATCGGAAGGGTGACCATCGAGAAGATCCGGAAAGTCGCCGATACGTTCGACTCATCACTCTTTGACGCGGCAAAGCGCATCGGGTTGAGCGAGGACGCGTCCATCAGCCCGACCACCCGCAAGACCCTTTCCCGTTTCTGCGAGATGGTCGAGGACTACGGCTACGAGTTCGAGAACGCGAAGGAAGGCACCAAGAGCTTCCTGCTGCGGCGCCTGGTGGACCAGATTGGATACGAGACCTATCTGGTCTCGCAGAGTCCTGCATCCCCCAATAAAGTCAAATACCAGATGAAGGGAATCGACATCTTCTGCAAGAAGCTTCTCAGATTCGAGCAAAACCACCAGGGAGGATCCATCGGGCAGTTCATCACGATGATCAGCCTTGACAGCAATGACGACGAGGATACCGGCATGGGCAAGATCAGCCTTATGACCATGCATGCCGCGAAGGGCCTGGAATGGCATACGGTGTTCCTTGCAGCCATCGAGGAACCCTATGTCCCCAGTGGCCGCGCCTTGGAAGAGAACCCCGCCAACATCGACGAGGAACGCAGGCTGTTTTATGTTGCCATCACCCGCGCCAAACGCAACCTGATCATCTCCTCCTGTGTCCGGCGGGACCATGGCGGCAAGACAATCGAGTGCCTTCCCTCCCGTTTCCTCAAGGAGATTCCCGACGCCCTGTTCAACGAGGAAGACCCGAACGCCCCTACCAGCGAGGCTGCGATGACCGACAAGCTTGCCCAGCTGAAGGCGATGTTGGCCGCCAAAGGAATACATTAAACATACCATATTAGTATTCCTATATAGGAATAGTATTTTTCTAACCATAAGTTTTCCAACGATTGGCAAAGGGGAGGAAACCTGCACTCCAACGGATCTCCTCACCCTCCCGGCCAACCAGCCCAGCGTCATTGCAAAGGAATCAGCGTGGGAGGCATCAACTCCAACAACAATTTCATACAATCTTCTAACGAAATGCAAGCTTCGGAACGGGCAATGGAAAGGATCTCCGGCAAGAACAACGGCATCACCTTGCATGGGTGGCCGGGGCGACGTGATGTTGTGGCGCTCAGGAAAGCGTCCAGGCAACGAGGAAAGCATGAATCCTGGAAAACGGCCTTACCCTCCCCTCTGTTCCGGATAGAGACATCCTCTACCTTCCGGACAAAGTCAGGCCCAACGAGCATATCGGTGTGGACAACCAGTATTCCGGTTTGCCTCATATGGTTTCTGTCCTACCTACCCACAGGAAGTCCGGCAGTGCCATCGAAATATGCCTATTTCCCATCGACCCCGTCAGTCTCATTCATATCAATATGATCTTTATGTCAGTATGCGTGGTTTCAATTGTATTCTGTTGGCAAGTCAATTGATTTCAATATATATAACCTATCGATATAATTAGAATTATAATAATTTAAATGTATTTACATATCATATATGATTATATAAAT
>CAJMOS010000090.1 GCA_905215015.1 uncultured bacterium
CCCCACCGTCTCCATCGCAAGCTAACGCGCTAAGCCGTTAAGCAGAAGGACAGGGAGAAGTTTTGTTGAAAGTATAAAGAAACTCCCTAAAGGAAAAACTTTCCGGCCAGCTTGCATGAACTATCCGGATACACCATTGTGCCTTGGGGCGCGGAAAAGGCTGAAATGATATGCACATGTCCATTGCCAAAATAAAACCCCCTCATTTTCACCGTTGGGCGAGGGTAGTGCTCTTGATTCGAAGAGGAGGGAGGCGTTTAATTTTCCCGGGGCGTCGGGCGATGCCCGGTTTTGTCTTCATGGGTTGCGTGGTGGTATGGATCTGCAGAGAAAGCACACATATGTCTTGCTCCGGATTGGCATCGTGATAGCCGTCAGCATCGGAGTCCTGTCGGTATCCACGTACAGGCAAGACATCGCGAGCCAGCAACAGAAAGCGGACTATATCACGGAAGCCTATGCCGATGAATTGGAGAAAGAATTCACCCATGTGGTCTCGATTTCAAACACGCTGAAGGAAAGGATCATCGATACAAACGGAACCATGGATGATTTTGAGGATACTGCCCGGCTCTTGATGAGAGAGTATCTTGCGCAGATCGAGCTTGCTCCCGATGGCGTGGTATCCCGCGATTATTCGGTTCCGCCCGACCAGCCCGTCGACCTTTTGGGCTCTGCCGCCGGGAAGCTTTTCCAATATGCGAAGGACACGAATGTACCGATCCTTGCCGGTCCCTTTCTCCACCCGAATAGCGGCAGGGTGGTCGCGGTCATCAATCCCGTCGCGATTCCCGACGCGGACGGGCGGCAGAACTTCTGGGGCTTCGCCATTATCGCCATCAAATTGCCGGATGTCTACGCCCAGACACTGAACCGCCTGAAATCCTATGGGTACGACTATTGTCTGGACACGACATCTTCCCCGTTCTCGTCGGTTTTCACCCAAATAGAATCCTCGCGTCCCAAAGGGGAAATGTTGCAGACGCCGGCAGGGCATACCTTCGAGGTAGGTGGATGCAAGTGGACGCTAAACGTGGAACCGGTAGGCGGCTGGACTTCGGACAGGCTCCCGTTCACGCTTACGAGCGGAGTCCTTGCCGGGCTGGTGATTCTGTTTCTCACCTATCTGCTGCTGAAAAACCAGGAACATGATGAAGAGCTTCACAAGCTGGTCTCCACGGACTCTCTGACGGGACTCTACAACCGTGGCGGCTTTATGCAACAGCTGGAAGAGGCAATCCATACCAACCCTGCAATCATGTTGACGGCAGTCTTCCTGGATCTGGATGATTTCAAGCTGGTGAATGATTTGTACGGCCATGCGACCGGGGATGTCGCCTTGCAGGATCTGGCTGCCCATTTGCAGCATGCTTTCCCAAAGGACTCGCTGATTGGAAGAACCGGCGGGGATGAGTTCAGCGTCATCATCAAAGGAAGGACGCCGGAGGAGTGCCGGTACATCGTGGAGCAGGCAGTCCGGGGAGAACGGAACCTGACGGTCGGTGGCCAGTCCTTTTCCTACACGGTTTCCGCGGGATACGCCGATTACCCGGTGCAGGCAAAGGACTGCTCCCATCTGATGACGTTGGCTGATGAGGCCCTGTATGCTTCCAAACTCAATGGAAAGCATGACGCAAGGCACTATGAACCGAGGATGTCCACTATCAGGCGGGAACCGCTGGCCTTCAGTTCCAGGACGTTGGCGGCCGGGATTCCGGGATCCCTGCTTGTCAGGAAGACCGGTGCGGAAGGCCCCATCCTGTTCGCGAACGACGAACTGCTTGCGTTGCTTGGGTGTGCTGATTTTGATGATCTGCTGGACTATTCGCACGCCAATTACCAGAATCTGATCCATCCTGACGACAGGAACCGTGTGGAAGCGACCATTTGGGATAATCCGGAGGGAACTTCCGGCAAGCTTCGGTATTACGACGGGTTCGTGGAGTATCGGGTCCTGACAAAGGAAGGCGTGGAGAAACCCGTCGTCAGCATGCGGCGTCTGGTGCATGATCCCCATTACGGAGATGTGTTTTTCGTGTTGATCCGGGATGTCGCATCCATGTCTGGAGACACGCTCAAGGGGCAGCCCGATGCATTGTCAAGGACGTATGGTTATTTTTCGGGATAGACATTTGTATCTTCAAAAGAAAGTGGTATTCTTATAGGGAACACGTCGTAAAAAGAGCTACATCGAAGCGGGCAGGTGCCTGAATGAAAGTCGTCAGTTCCCGACAACGGGAAGGAGATGCCTTGGCAGATGAGACAGTACCAGTTTACTCCTGAAGTTCGGAATTTCTTGCAGGAACTGCCGGTTCCTATCGCGATATTCCAGTTGGTCGACAATCAGTCGGTCCTTCTTTTGTTCTCCAAGGCCTTCATGGAGCTCTTTGGCTATGATTCGCCCGAAGAGGTGATGCAGGTGATTTCGACCGACATGTACCACTATTCCCTTCCGGACGACGCGAAGCGGATTTCCGATGCCTTCTTCCGGTTCACGATGCGGGGCGGAACCTTCGACGTGATGTTCCGGAACAAGAACAAGCGTCAGGACGAGTACCACGTCATCCATGCGATCGGGAACAACCTCATGATGGGACAGGAGCGGCTCGTTGTCATCTCCTATTCGGATGAGACGACGGCATTCTCCCGTCAACCGGACTCGGGTAACATGCTTGGAATTTCGTTGCAGGCCTTTTTTGCCTCCGAACGCGAGGACTATGACCGCTTGACAGGGTTGCCGACCATGGCGCATTTCCTGAAGGAAGCTCCCGGCATGATCCAGAAGTTGAAGGAGGAAGGAAAGATTCCCGTCATCCTGTATCTGGATTGCAACAATCTCAAGGCATTCAACAGCCGTTACGGCTTCTTGGAGGGGGATGCCTTGCTCCGGTCCTTGGGCGAGCTTTTCCGCCGGTACTTTGGCGCGGAGCTGTCCTCTCGGTTCGAGAGCGACCATTTCGTGGTTTGCACGGACCGGGACCATATCGAAGAGCGCCTGCAGGAGATGTTCTCGGAAGCCAAGCGGTTCCATAATGGATACAGCCTTCCCTTGAAGGTGGGCATCTATGTGGATTGCACGGAAACGGTTCCGCTTGCGACTGCATGCGACTATGCGAGGCTTGCCAGCAACTCCCTGCAGAACAGTATCGAGTCTGCATATGTGTTTTTCGACAAGGCAATCAAGGAGAAGGCTTCGCTGAGAACATATGTGATCAAGAATTTCTCTCGGGCGATGGCGGAGGGGTGGATTCATGTCTACTACCAGCCGATCGTGCGTACCATGGCGCAAACCTTGTGCGGAGTGGAAGCGCTTACGCGTTGGATCGATCCGGTCTACGGGACAATCTCTCCGGGGCTCTTCATCCCCGCGTTGGAGGAGACAGGGCAAATCTACCAGCTGGACCTGCACATGTACGAGCAGGTCTGCAAGGACTTCCAGGAACTGAGCAAGACGCAGCTTCCGATTGTGCCGGTGTCGGTCAATCTCTCCCGCAAGGATTTCATGCACGAGGAACTGGTAGGACGGATTGAGGATCTTTACCGGAAATATGGCGTTTCCGAAAAGCTGACCAATATCGAGATTACGGAAAGCGCCTTCATCGAGGACGTGCAGAGCATCGGCAGGGCGATTGAGGATTTCCACAAGCTGGGATACCAGGTATGGATGGACGATTTCGGGGTCGGTTACTCGTCGCTGGGAATCCTGAAAGACTTTTCCTTCGACGTGCTGAAAATCGACATGAGCTTCCTGTCCACCTCCTCCGAGAAGGCGAGGACGATCATCGAATCCGCCGTCCGGATGGCGAAGCGCATCGGTATCCAGACCTTGGCTGAAGGGGTGGAGACCGAAGCACAGTACCAATACCTGCGTGACATCGGCTGCGAGAAAATCCAAGGCTATTACTTCGGGCGGCCTATGCCGAGCGAGGCAATCCCGCCGCACTGCAAGGACAAGCGGATTCCCATCGAGGAGCCTGCATGGCGGGACTACTACGATTCCTTGGGAAGAATCAACTATCTGACCGACTCCCCCCTGTGCGTGGTGGAGGATGACGGGACTATGATGCGGCTCCTCTTCGCGAACACCGCCTACCGGGCGACGCTGAAGCGCGACCATGTCGATGATGTCAAGATGTGGGAGGAAAAGCTCAACACCAAGAACAGTCCGGTCCATACCTTCCACCGGTCGTTCGCCGACCAGCAGCTAAGGAAGATGGAGGGGCCGCAGGTTGTCTCCTATCCCTCCGGGGACCACTACATGCAGCTTACCGGCTCTGTCGTGACCCATTACCAGAACCACTACATCTACCAAGTGGGAATCCAGTACATCCAGATCAACGGGAACGATATCCAGCAGCAGAATGCGAAATATCTCAGCAATCTCTACTACATCTGCCACGACATCATGCTCTTCAATCTCAGGGAAGACTCGGTTGCAAGCCTGAAGTCCTCTTTGGCGGAACAGCCGGTAGGTCCCAATGCCAGGGTGGAAGGCATCCAGCCCACAGTTGATTCATGGAGCAGCCATTTTGTAACTCCCGAAGACCAAAAACGTTACCGGGATTTTATGGACATCGCCTCGTTGCGGGACCGTTTGATGGGGGATGGGGAGCAGATGCTGACCGGCCATTTCCGGAGCAAGATGGAAAACGGGGAATACGCCTGGCTCATGCATGTGCTGATTCCCGTTCCACGCACGGATTTCTACCAGATCCTGGGCGTGACCATCAAGTCCGGACTGAGCGAATCAGCGATGCGGTCGATGGTCTCCGATTCTTTCGGGCAGGGAAAGACCGAATAGGGTTTTGTAGCGTTCCGGCATGTACACGGGCTCTGGAGGAAGTTCCAAAAGAGATTTCCCGCAGAAGGAGGGACCGGTCGGGTGCGACAGGTCCTTTCGCAGGATCGGGGAAAAGGCCCGCTCTGCGCTGGACACCATCAGGCAATGGGGGTATTCCTATTCCATGCCGCCAGGCGATTGCGTCCGGCATCGCCGGCAAGACATGGAGGAGGGCTATGGCTCAGTCTGACAAGAAAATTCCTGCCAACATCGAGGTGCGCGGCGCGAGAATCCATAATCTGAAACATGTCGACGTGGACATCCCGCTTCACCAGATTGTCGGTATCGCCGGTGTCTCTGGCTCCGGGAAATCCTCGCTCGCGCTTGGTGTCCTCTATGCGGAGGGTTCGCGCCGGTATCTGGAATCCCTTTCGACCTATACGCGCAGGCGGATGACGCAGGCTGAACGCGCTGACGTGGACGAGGTTCGCTATGTTCCCGCAGCCCTCGCGCTGCACCAGAGGCCCGGGGTTCCCGACATCCGCAGTACCTTTGGCACTCTCTCCGAACTATCCAACAGTCTCCGGATCATGTTTTCCCGCCTGGCCAGCCATCGGTGTCCGAATGGCCACTATGTGCCGCCGTCGTTTGCCGTAGCCGCCATGCAGGAAATCACCTGCCCGGTCTGCGGTGCCAGATTCTATGGGCCGGGAGCCGAGGACCTGGCCTATAATTCCCGGGGAGCCTGTCCGACCTGTGGTGGCACCGGAAGGATCCACACCGTCAACGAGGCGGCCCTGGTTCCCGACGAGAGCCTCACCATCGACCAAGGCGCGGTCGCCGTCTGGGGTACGCTGATGTGGGCGCTGATGAAGGATGTCTGCAGGGCAATGGGCGTCAGGACCGACATTCCTTTCAAAGACCTGACCGACAGGGAAAAGGAAATCGTCTATCACGGGCCTGCCGAGAAGAAGCACATCATCTACGTGAATCCCAAAACCCAGCAAAGCGCCGAAATGGATTTCACCTACTACAATGCCGTCTACACGGTGGAGAACGCCCTAGCCAAGGTCAAGGACGACAAGGGGATGAAACGGTTGGAGCGTTTCCTGAAGGATGACGTCTGCCCTGACTGCCACGGCACACGGATGTCCGAGGCTACCCGCGCTCCGAGGCTGCGGGGCATCGGTCTTGACCAGGCGTCGCGGATGACCCTTGTGGACCTGATTTCCTGGGTCAAGGGAGTACCTGAAACCTTGCCCGAAGAGATGAGGCCGATGGCGGGCAATATTTGCGAGTCCTTCTTGGACACAGCCAAGCGGCTGATCGACCTTGGGCTCGGCTACCTCTCGCTCGACCGCGCGTCCTCGACGCTCTCTACCGGGGAACGGCAGCGCGTCCAGCTTGCCCGGGCGGTGCGCAACCGCACTACCGGCGTGCTGTACGTGCTGGATGAGCCATCGATTGGGCTACATCCCTTTAATCTGCAGGGTTTGGTCGGGGTGATGGACGACTTGGTGAAGGACGGGAACTCCGTGGTCCTGGTCGACCATGACACCCAGGTGCTTGTCCACAGCGACCACCTGGTCGAGATGGGCAAAGGTGCGGGAGCCAACGGCGGCACGGTGATTGCCCAAGGCTCGGTCAAGGAACTGTCCCGCAATCCTGCGTCAGTCATCGGTCCCTATCTCGCCCGGGAACTGGAGCGGGGCGGTGAAGCGCCGGCCACATATCCCAGGAAGCGCCCTCTTTTGCGTATGGAAGAGCTTTTCCTCAAAGGCACCATCCACCTTTCCACCAGCTAGATCCACACCGTCCACCCGCTTGAAGTGGACATCCCGATAGGCCGGTTGACGGTGGTCACCGGCGTTTCGGGAAGCGGGAAGACCACCATGGTGCTGGAAAGCCTGATTCCCGCCTTGGAGGCTTCCATCAAGCACGAGAAATTGCCGTCTCACGTGAAGAGCGTCATTGCTCCGGGCATCCGTCAGGTGAAGCTGATCGACGCGACGCCGATTGGCATCAACGTGCGCTCCACGGTGGCCACCTATGCCGGTGTGCACGACGAGCTCCGCAAGGTCTACGCCAGGACGGAAATGGCTAAGGAACGATGCTACAAGGACAGCGATTTCTCCTACAACACGGGAAAGCTCCGTTGTCCGACCTGCGACGGTACCGGTCAGATCTCGCTGGATGTGCAATTCCTTCCCGATGTCGACATCACCTGTCCGGACTGCCATGGCTCCCGTTATGGGAAAGAAGCCTCCGACGTGGTGTGGAAGCCGAAAAATGGGAAACCGTACAGCTTGCCGCAACTGATGAACATGAGCGTGGACGAGGTGCTTGCCTCTTGCAAGGGGCTTCCCCTGTTGCAGAAACGGCTGCAGGTGCTGCATGACCTCGGACTCGGGTACCTGACCTTGGGAGAGGAGACCCCTGGGCTCTCCGGCGGGGAAGCCCAGCGCCTGAAGCTGGCCAGCGAGATGGGCCGCGGACAGGAAGACTCGGTCTTCGTCTTTGACGAGCCCACCATCGGCCTGCACCCCAAGGATGTCGAGACCCTGCTGGAGGTTTTCCAAGGCCTGATCGCCTACGGCGCCACCGTCATCGTCATCGAGCATGACCTGGACGTGATCCGGAACGCCGACTACATCGTCGACATGGGTCCTGGTGGCGGGTTGGAGGGCGGACGCATCGTTGCGTCCGGGACGGTCGAGCAGATCCAAGGGGCCAGGGAGAGTCTGACCGGCCGGTTCCTCTGACCAATGAATCCGGCCGTTACAGCCTGGAATCCTTTCCTTTGGCGGGCTGTCGGAGGATGATTCCGGCGAGCAACGCGGTGAACGGAGCCGTCGCGGCAAGCCCGAAACTGCCTGCGATGGTGTTGATGATTTCCGCGGCGACCGAGTTGTTGTTGAGGATGTTGTACAGCGGAGTCCCCTGCGCCATGAAGGTCATGAACAGCGCGATGCTGCTTCCCGTATAGGCGAGCAGGAGTGTCGTGGTCATCGTGCCCATCGCCGCCCTTGCCACATGCATCCCGGAAACGATCGCATCCTTTCTGGAGATTGCCGGGCATTTTGTGACCACTTCGTGCACGGCGCTCGTGATGTCGACCGAAAGGTCCATGACGGAACCGCTTGCTCCCACGAAGACGCTTGCCATGCAAATGCGGGTGAGGTTGAGGTACTCGTACCCCGAGTAAAGCAGACCTTCGGACTGCGGCATCACCGCACCGTGGAGTTTGAACGCCTTGGTCGTGACCACCGCAAGCACTGCCGCGGTCCCCAGCCCAAGGAGCGCGCCTCCAACTGCGGCGATCAGCCTCCTGTCAAACCCGTAGACGAGGGCAATGATGAGGATGGTGAGCACGATGGTCACGGCGAATCCAGCCAGTAGCGGGTCATACCCCTTGAGGTACATCGGCACAAGTATTTTCCAGAGGACCATCACCGTGAGGATGAACGAGATGACGGCACGGAGTCCGGTCATGCCGGCGAAGGAAACCAGAAAGAGTGCGAATGCGAGAGCCAGGATGCATTCTCCACCGAGCCGGTAGTGGTCGATGAGGGAAACGGAGATGATTTCGTTCCCTGTATGGCTCACCAAAGCCTGCGCCGTGTCTCCCGGATGGAAGAGTTTGTCCTGGGCGAGCGACCCGCCCAGCATGTTCCACCCTTCGGATTCCATTCCCTTGAAGCTCCCGGAGAGAAATCGGACCCTGCAGACCTGCTGCCCGGTCCTGATCAGTCCCGTATCGATGATGCGGCTCTCATCGGTCTCAAGGACAAGCGCCTTGCATTTCACCTCTTCCCGGAACTGGAGAGCCCCCTCGAATCCGGTGGGAATCCAAAGCAGGAGCAGGATGATGGCAATGGATGCCACCACCGCTGCCGTTGTTCTTCTCGGAAGATTGCTCACATCAGTCCTCATGCACATCCGTGAGGGATGCAAGCTTCTTGTAGATGTCGGTGTTGTCGTAGTAGCCGGCGAACAACTGCTGTCCGGGGCCTTGGGCGAACACCGGGACCGGAAGACCCGTGTGGGAGTAGGAGGTGAACCCGATTCCGCTCTTGTGGTTCAGCACATGGGTGAGGGTGACGGTCAGCGGCTCGTAGGTGCCGTAGAGCTCATACTCTTCCTGGGTACGGTTCTTGGTTCCGGACATCGTCTTCTCGTAGGCGGTGCGGATCCTTCCGTACTCGTAGTCGGTGAGCACCAGACCCCCGTCCTTGTCGCTGCCTGCGCTGCCGGGTCTCTGCAATCCGAAGAGCTTCTCGACGTCGGCCATCACGTCCTCGAAGGAAGTCTTGTCCTTTTTGTAGCCAGAGACATAGTCGCTGTCGAACTTGGCGTAGGAGATGGTCTGGTTGTCGAGCGTGCGGAAGAAGAGGTTGTAGTCGGTTCCGGCATAGCCGATGGTAAGGCCGCCGGTCTCATGGTCGGCAGTGACCAGGATCAAGGTGTCGCTCGGATGCTTCTGCTGGAACTTGACAGCCTCGGCGACTGCATCGGAGAGGGCGATGGTATCCGCAATCGTGGAACGTGCGTCATTTGCGTGGCAAGCCCAGTCAATCTTTCCCCCTTCCACCATCATGAAGAAGCCATGAGGGTTGTCCAGGACTTCGATGCCTTTCTTCACATAGTCGGAAAGGGCCCATTCGTCAGCCTTGCGGTCCTCCTCGTAGGAGAATGCGCCAGAATCGGCGAGCATCTCTGCGACGACGATGGCCTTGTCTCCCTCCTTCAGCGCGGAGGCATCCTTCTGGGTGAAACAGACCTGGTATCCAGCCTTTTTGGCGATATCGTAGATCGACTCTTTGTCTCCCTTCTTGTCCTTCGGCTCCATCAGCGCTCCTCCTGCAAAGTAGTCGAAGCCGCTCTTGACCAGCTCAAGCCCGATCGGGTAGTTGCTCTTGCGGCTCGCCTGGTGGGCATAGGTCGCCGCCGGGGTGGCATGGTTCAGGTTGACCGAGGTGACGACGCCGATCTTCCATTGCTTCTGGTCGCGGAGCTGTTCGGCGATCGTCCGATAGGGAATCTTTTTGGTGATGTCGACATTGATGGAACTCGAGTGGGTCTTGTGCCCGGTAAAAATCGACGTGGCGGTAGAAGCCGAATCGGGGGCGAACGAGGTGGCGTCGTATGTCTGCGCGCTGCCGGCTACCGGGAAATCCAGGAAACTGAGCGTGCCGGGAGAGGGGGAATCATCCGGGTTGGATGACGTTTTTACCTTGTCCACGATGCCGTTGGCGTCTTTTCCGAGGTAGTCGGCCGCACTTTGCACCTGAGGATAGCTCATGCCGTCACCAATGAAGACGAATACGTATCTTGGCCTTGCCGATACAGCAGACAAGGCCCCGTTCCCCGCGTACTGCTCATTGACTCCTTGGGCGAAAAGCCCGAAAGAAGAGAGGAAAAGCAGGGTGCCCAAAACATTGCGGGCAAGCTTGGTTCTTTTTTTCATGTTGTTCTCCTGGGCGCTACCCTATAGGAAACATGCGAAAGAACTGTCAGACGGCTGTCAGGAAATCGAGAAAAGAAGATATGGATTCTGTTTTGACACACCAATGGATATCACAAAGATTGCATATGGGAAGGTTGGGTGTGATGGTCGATGCGAACTTCTTCTTGCCGACATGGAGAGAAACGTGGATAATTAGGTTATCCTAACCAACAAGGAGACGGATGCATGGGCATCGTGAGAACGTTCTTGAATCAGACACGGAAACCGGAAGGCAGGATGGGGAAGATGATGCTTGGCGGCATGAACTCGGGCCATGCCGCGATGTCCGACTGGGGGATGCAGTACCTGTCGGGAATCCACCCCAGACGGATCATCGATATCGGCTGTGGTGGAGGCAGGAACGCCCGGGTGCTGCTGGAGAAATATCCGGAAGCGGTCCTTACGGCAGTGGACCATTCCCCGCTTTCCGTGGAGAAGACGGTGGAGGTCAACCAGGAGTTTGTCTTCCAGGACAGGTGCACCGCGCTTCAGGGAGACGTGGGGAGGCTTCCCTGCGTTTCCGAGTCCTTCGACCTTGCCACAGCCTTCGAGACCATCTATTTCTGGCCTGGGCTCGAGCAATGCTTCGCCCAAGTGGCCCGGGTATTGCGGATTGGTGGAGCATTCCTGATTGTGAACGAGTCCGACGGCATGGACAAGGCAGGCAAGAAATTTGAGAAGATCATCGACGGGATGACGGTCTATACGGCCGGGCAGATCGAGACGGCGCTCTGCAGGGCGGGTTTTTCCTCGGTAAAGACAGAACACCACCCCTCCCGGCCATGGATTGCCGTAATGGCGACCAAGGGTCAGGCGTAGGGAAAGATCTTGGTCTGCATGAACTGTTCCAGTTTCTTCCAGCCGGTCCCCCGCTTGCAGACGCCATAGAAGGTGACGGTCGCTTCCGGGTCCAGGATGGGAACAGCTGCTTTGCCGTTCAAGGTGTCCGGACCCTTGAGGTAATAGCTTGATCCAAAGGAAGGCAGGTCCGAATAGGTGACCAGTTGCTGGAAGGTATTACGCTCTGTCTGGATGATGAAGGTGGTGTGAGGCATCTTCTTGTCTGTCAGATGGCGCCAGAAGCCGATTCGGGAATACAGCAGCATGGTCCTTCCGTCCATTTCCCTGAGGTACAGACCCTTCGAGGAGGCAAGCGGGTCGCTTGGCGGCAAGAGGAAATACAATTGCTCGGTCATCAGCTTCACATAGGGCCATTCCTTTCCCTCGGGCTTGTAGGGCAGGATCACCATGTCGAACGTGTCGTCCGCAAGCCCCTTTTCCAGTATGTCTGGTTCCGCCATCTGCGAGGAGATTTTCCTGTCCGGGTAGATTCGGGCGATGTCGCCAAGGACGTCCTGCAGTGGTGCCGGGGCGCTGGAACCGATTTCGATGGTGCGCTTCGCGAGGTCGAATGCCTGTACGCGCCTGGTCATCTCCTCGGCGGAGGCAAGCACTGCTTTCGCGCACTCGGCGGCCAACAGTCCGTTGTCGTTGAGGGAGATGCGGTTCTTCTGGCGGTTGAACAAGGTGACGTCCAGCTCGTCTTCCAGTTTCTGCATGGCTCTCGTCAGCGCGGGTTGCGAGATGTTGAGATGTTCGGCAGCCTTGGTCAGGGTGCCGCAATCGGCGAACGCCCTCAGATAGGAAAGAAGGAGGAACTCAATCATGATAGACCCCTGGTGTAATGCATGGAACGTATGGCCACATTGTGCATTCTTTTGCCTGTTCTGACAATCACTATGCGTTTCACGCATGGCATATTCGAATAATTCTATTGTACCTTTTGCCGCTTGGCCTCTATCCTTGGCAATGTACGGAGAAAACAGTATGAACACATTGGTTGCCTGGTTTTCCTGGAGTGGAACGACCGAGAGGATTGCCGAGGAACTTGCACGGAAGACGCATGGGGACCTGTACCAGATCCAGCGTGCCATTCCCTACAGCAAGGATTATCAGAAATGCGCCTATGAGGAGGCGAAAAACGAGTATGAGAAGCGCCTGCTTCCCAGCTTGAAACAACCACTTGCGGATATCGGCCCGTACGACCGGATTGTGCTTGCGTTCCCCATCTGGTGGTACACTGCGCC
>CAJMOS010000091.1 GCA_905215015.1 uncultured bacterium
AGCAGCTTAATAAGGAAGTTGACGCTTCCCAGTTGCAGGGGCCGACCGGCATCGTCCTTGTGAAGGGTGATACCGCGAACGTCGCCGCCAAGGTGGTTTTCGAGATCAAGGGCGAGGGTGCTCCGGTTGACGTGAAGGGCGGTCTTGTGGACGGCAAGTTCATGGACGCCGCCGAGATTGAGGCTTTCAGCAAGCTGCCCTCGAAGAAGGATTTGCTTGCTATGTTGATGGGAACCCTGAATGCTCCTGTCCAGAAGCTGGCTGCTACGCTGCTCGCGTATCAGAAGAAAATGGAAGCCGCCGGTGGCGCTGCCCCGGAAGCTCCCGCTGCTAACTAACCAATCTTAGTCTTCGTTCTTGTAACCTGCTACGATTGGAAAAAGATATTGAGGAGAAGGTAATATGGCTACGAAAGAAGAAATCATTGACGCTATCGCCAACATGACGGTTCTTGAGGTTTCTGACCTCATCAAAGCTATGGAAGAGAAGTTCGGCGTGCAGGCTGCTGCCGCTGCCGCTGCTCCCGCCGCCGCTGCCGCTGCCGGTCCTGCCAAGGAAGAGCCGACCGAGTTCAACGTGATCCTGAAGGCTGCTGATCCGACCAAGAAGATCGCCGCGATCAAGGCTGTCCGCGCTCTGACCCAGGTTGGTCTTGGCGAGGCCAAGGCTCTGGTCGAGGCTGGCAACAAGACTATCAAGGAGAACGTTTCCAAGGCTGACGCCGAGGCTGCCAAGAAGGCCCTTGAGGAAGCTGGTTGCACCGTCGAGGTCAAACCTGTTGAATAATGATGGGGACTTTCCCACCATTCTTCTAGACGCCACCGCAGGCTTCGGCCTGCGTGTGGCTTTGTCTGTCTTTTCCAGCTCCATGTGGAGCATATCCGATTTCCTTTTATCTCTGGAGGGTAGATGATGGTAGCCGCCGGCAAAGCCGTTAAGCGCTCTTACATCGGTTCCGATTTCCAGGAAGTTTGCGAGCTTCCCAACCTGATTGGAATCCAGCTTGAAAGTTATGAACGCTTCCTGCAAAGAAAACGCTACGAGAAGGGACAAGCGCCCGATCCGAACCTTGGCCTCGAGAAGGTCTTTCAGTCCACGTTCCCGATTGAAATCCCGAACGGAGAAATGAGACTGGTGTATGAGGGGTATCAGTTCGATTTTGACAACATCAAGTTCTCCGAGAGCGAGTGCAAGCAGAAGGGACGCACCTACAGCGTGCCTCTGAAAGCCACGATCAGCCTGGAGTTCTCCAATGGCGAGATTCGTGAGAAGGAAATCTTCTTTGGCGATATTCCGCTTATGACCGACCGCGGTACCTTCATCATCAATGGTGCCGAGCGTGTCGTCGTCAGCCAGATCCATCGCAGCCCTGGCGTCATCTTCTCCAACGAGAAGGGCGTCTGCTCTGCCAAAATCGTCCCATACCGCGGATCCTGGCTGGAGTTTGAGATTGATGAGAAGAAGAACCTGATTTACACCAAGATCGACCGCCGCAAGCGTATTCTTGGCACGCTCTTCCTGAGAGCGATCGGGTTCGATACCCGTGAGAAGATTGTCGCCCAGTTCTATAAGAGCAACGAAGTCGAGCTCACGGAGGATACAAAGGCCGACTACGACGGCAGCTATCTGTACAAGGACGTCTACGCCGATGTCGACGGCGAGAAGAAGAAGATCCTGCGCGCCGGCGACATGCTCAACGGCAACCTGATTGACGATTTGATGCAGCGCGGCATCACCAAACTTTCCCTGGTCGACATGGACAAGGAGACCGAGGGTACGTTGCACAGCGACCTGATCCTCAACTGCTTTGTCGAGGAGGATACCCGCCATACCTCCGAAGGCCTGGATGAGCCGAGCAAGGCTGATGTCCTGACACCGATCTATTCCGTGTTGCTGCCCGGCGAGCCGGTCGCCATCGAGCGTGCCGAGAAGGATTTGCCTGACATGTTCTTCTCCGACCGCAAGTACAATCTTGGCGATGTCGGCCGCTACAAGTTCAACAAGAAGTTCGGCGGAAACGTGTCCACCGACGTCACGACCCTGTTGCCCGAGGATATCATCCATACGATGAACTATCTGATGCGGGTCTACATCCGTGAGAAGAACTTCGACGATATCGACCATCTTGGCAACCGCCGTGTCCGCTCGGTCGGCGAGCTCCTGCAGAACGCGATGAGCGCCGCATTCAGCCGCATGGACAAGATCGCCAAGGAACGGATGAACCTGATGATTGCTGACGATAGCGCCCGTAACTCCGCCAAGCCCCAGGATTTCATCTCCATCAAACCGGTGGTCGCCGCTGTCAAGGAGTTCTTCGGCTCCAGCCAGCTGTCCCAGTTCATGGACCAGTGCAACCCGCTTTCCGAGTTGACCCACAAGCGCCGTCTGAACGCGCTCGGCCCCGGTGGTCTTTCCCGTGACCGCGCCGGATTCGAGGTCCGTGACGTCCACTACACCCATTACGGACGCATCTGCCCGATTGAGACTCCTGAAGGTCCGAACATCGGCCTGATTGTCAGCTTGGCCAACTACACCAAGGTCAACCAGTATGGTTTCCTTGAGACTCCCTACCGCAAGGTAGTCGACGGCATCGCCACCAAGGAGGTCGAATACCTGGACGCGGACGTGGAGGAGAACTATGTGCTCGCCATGGCCAACGCCAAGATCGACAAGGACGGGCATTTCCTGGACAAGGAGGTTCCTGTCCGCCACAACGGCGATTACACCACGATGCCGGCAAGCGAGGTCGACTACATGGATGTCAGCCCGAAGCAGGTCATCAGTGTCGCCGCCAGCCTGATTCCGTTCCTTGAGCATGATGATGCGAACCGTGCCTTGATGGGCTGCAACATGCAGCGCCAGGCGGTCCCGCTTCTGTTCCCGGAGACTCCGAGAGTCGGTACCGGTATGGAGGCGAAGGCGGCCTATGATTCCGGCGTACTCGTCAAGGCGAAGCGCAGCGGCACCGTGGACTATGTCAGCTCCAACAAGATCGTGATCCGCCCGGACAAGGCGGAGATCGACGGAGAGGTCGACTACTACGAGCTGCAGAAGTACCAGAGGACCAACCAGGATACCTGCTTCAGCCAGAAGCCGATTGTCAACAGGGGTCAGCACGTCGTCGAGGGTGAGCCCATCGCAGATGGTCCCGCCACCCAGAACGGCGAGCTTGCCTTGGGCCGCAACATCCTGGTCGGATTCGTTCCTTGGAACGGGTATAACTACGAGGATGCCGTCCTTATCAGCGAGAAGGTGGTCAAAGAGGATATCTTCACCACCATCCATATCCATGAGTTCTCCATCGACATCCGCGAGACCAAGCTGGGGGCCGAGAAGCTGACCCGCGAGATCCCGAACGTTGGCGAGAAGCTGCTTTCCTCTTTGGACAAGGACGGTATCGTCCGTGTCGGCACCATCGTCCATCCGGGTTCCATCCTGGTCGGCAAGGTGACCCCGAAGAGCGAGAGCGACACGACCCCCGAGTTCAAGTTGCTCAACTCGATTTTCGGAGAGAAGGCACAGGAAGTGCGCGACACCTCCCTAAAGGTGCCCCATGGCACCGAAGGCACGGTCATCGACATCCAGCGCCTGACCCACGAGGAGAACGACGAGCTTCCTGCCGGAGTGGAGGAGACCGTCAAGGTCCTGATCGCCACCAAGCGCAAGCTGCAGGCAGGCGACAAGATGGCCGGCCGCCATGGCAACAAGGGTGTTGTCAGCCGTGTCCTGCCGGAAGAGGATATGCCGTTCATGGAGGATGGCAGGCCGCTTGATGTCTGTCTGAACCCCCTCGGCGTTCCGAGCCGTATGAACATCGGCCAGTTGATGGAGACCCAGCTTGGTTGGGCTGCCGTCAACCTTGACGAGTGGTACTCTTCGCCGGTCTTCCAGAGCGCGACGATGGAGCAGATCGAGGCGAAGATGAAGGAGGCCGGACTTCCGACCGATTCCAAGGTGACCCTGTACGACGGCAGAACCGGTGTTCCGTTCGTCAACAAGGTATTCTGCGGATACATCTACTACCTGAAGCTGCACCACTTGGTTGATGACAAGATGCATGCCCGTTCCACCGGCCCCTACTCGTTGGTGACCCAGCAGCCGCTCGGAGGCAAGGCCCAGTTCGGTGGCCAGCGTCTCGGAGAGATGGAGGTCTGGGCTTTGGAGGCCTATGGCGCCGCCAACAACCTGCAGGAACTGCTCACCATCAAGAGTGACGACATGAACGGCCGTGTGAAGATTTATGAGAACATCGTCAAGGGCGAGCCTGTCTCTGGCGTCGGTACTCCGGAGGCGTTCAACGTCCTGATGCAGGAAATCCGGGGCCTGGCACTGGATTTGTCCGTGTACGATGGAGACGGCAATCAGGTTCCGCTCACCGAGAGGGACGCCAAGCTGATCAACGAGCGCAAACAGAAGGGCTCGTTGGATAAGTAAGGAGGAGCCGAATGAAGGAAATTAATGATTTCGAGAGTGTAATGATCAAACTCGCTTCGCCGGAGCAGATCAAAGCCTGGTCCTACGGCGAGGTCAAGAAGCCTGAGACCATCAACTACCGTACGCTCCGTCCTGAGCGCGACGGTCTGTTCTGCGAGAAGATTTTCGGCACCACCAAGAAATGGGAGTGCTACTGCGGCAAGTTCAAGACGATCCGCTACAAGGGTGTCATTTGCGACCGCTGTGGCGTCGAGGTTACCGACACGAAGGTCCGGCGTGAGCGTATGGGCCACATTACCTTGGCCGCTCCGGTTGCCCATATTTGGTACTACCGCAGCGTTCCCAGCCAGATGAGCATGCTCCTGGACATCAGCCGGAACAACCTGCAGAGCGTCCTGTATTACGAGAAGTATATTGTCATCGACAAGGGAGCTACCCAGCTGAAGGACAACCAGATCCTCACCGAGGAGGAGTACCAGAAGGCGGTGGAGCAGTTTGGCGAGGGCAATTTCGACGCCGAGATGGGCGCCGAGGCGATTCGCAAGATCCTCTCCCAGCTCGATCTGGACACCCTGTCCCGTGAAATCCGCGCCAAACTGCGCGAGCTGGAGTCCAACGACAAGAAGGACCAGGCCAAGATCAAGAGTTTGATGCGCCGCATCGAGATCGTCGAGGCGTTCCGTGATTCCGGCAACAAGCCGGAGTGGATGATCCTGACGGTCATCCCGGTCATTCCTCCCGATATCCGCCCGATGGTGCAGCTGGACGGCGGTCGTTTCGCCACCAGTGACCTGAACGACCTGTATCGCCGTGTGATCAACCGCAACAACCGTCTGGACAGACTGGTCAAGCTGAACGCCCCGGACATCATCGTCCGCAATGAGAAGCGCATGCTGCAGGAAGCTGTCGACGCCTTGTTCGACAACTCCAAGCGCAAGAAGGTGGTCAAGGGCGCAAGCTCTCGTCCTCTGAAGAGCCTTGCCGACATGCTCAAGGGCAAGCAGGGCCGCTTCCGTCAGAACCTGCTTGGTAAGCGTGTTGACTACTCTGGCCGTTCCGTTATTTGTGTCGGTCCTGAGCTCCGCATGCACCAGTGCGGCGTTCCGTCGAAGATGGCTCTCGAGCTGTTCAAGCCTTTCCTGATGAAGAAGCTTGTCCAGGACGGTGTCGTCTACAATATCAAGAAGGCCAAGACCATGGTGGAGGAGGAGACCGACGCTGTCTGGTCGATCCTTGACAACGTCGTCAAGGAGCACCCCGTCATGCTGAACCGCGCTCCTACGCTGCACAGACTCGGCATCCAGGCTTTCGAGCCGGTGCTGGTCGATGGCAAGGCGCTGAAGTTGCATCCGCTCGTCTGCAAGGCGTTCAACGCGGACTTCGATGGCGACCAGATGGCAATCCACGTTCCGCTTACCCATGCGGCGCAGCTGGAATGTCTGACCCTGATGCTCTCCACCACGAACCTGCTTGACCCTGCGAATGGCAAGCCGATTGTCTATCCTTCCCAGGACATGGTCCTCGGTATCTTCTATCTGACCCGTGTCATGGAAGGGGCTGCTGGAGAGGGCAAGTATTTCGACAACCTCGGCGAGCTGCAGATGGCTATCGATTACGGCAGCCTTTCCTACAACGCCAAGATTACCTGGCTGTTGCCCAATGACAAGTTCATCGAGACCGAAGACGGGCAGCTGAAGAGCGGCATCAAGATCGAGACGACTGCGGGACGCGTCCTCTTCAACGAGGTCTTGCCCCGCACCGTGCCCTATCAGAACTTCTGCCTTGGCAGCAAGGATCTGGAGAAGCTGATCGCCAAGACCCTGAAGACGGAGAAGAACTCCGTTGTCGTCGAGATGGTCGACGCGATCAAGGATACCGGCTACAAGTATTCGACCCTGTTCGGGGCCACCATCGGCCTGTCCGATATGTTGGTTCCGGCCGAGAAGAAGAAGCTGGTCTCCGACGCCGAAGCCGAGCAGCAGAAGATCATCGACCAGTACCGCCATGGCCACATCACCCAGGAAGAACGGTACAACCGTGTCATCGACGTCTGGACCCAGGCCAACAACAAGCTGTCCAACCTGTTGATGGACGCGCTGAAGAAGGACCAGAAGGGTTTCAACTCCGTCTTCTTGATGGCTGATTCCGGAGCTCGTGGTTCCAAGACCCAGATTTCCCAGCTTGGCGGCATGCGTGGCTTGATGGCGCGTCCGAATGGCGACGTCATCGAGTTCCCAATCAAGTCGAACTTCAAGGAAGGACTCTCCATCATCGAGTTCTTCATTTCCACCAACGGTGCCCGTAAGGGTCTGTCCGACACGGCATTGAAGACTTCCGAGGCAGGTTACCTGACCCGTCGTCTGGTCGATGTCTGCCAGGACCTTGTGGTCACCATGGATGACTGCCACACGATCAACGGCATCTGGAGAACGGCGATCAAGGACGACACCGGCGAGGTCGTCGAGTCCTTGGCCAGCCGTATCACTGGTCGCTGCCCGGTCGAGGATGTCCGCCATCCGTTCACCCATGAGGTCATCGTTCCTGCCGGTGAGGAGATTTCCGACGCCAAGGCCCGCGAGATCGAGGATGCCGGTGTGGAAAAGGTGCTGCTGCGTACCGTGCTTACCTGTGAGGCCGAGCATGGTGTCTGCCGCAAGTGCTATGGCCGCAACCTTGCCACCAACCGCACCGTTGATATCGGTGAGGCTGTCGGTATCGTCGCCGCCCAGTCCATCGGCCAGCCCGGTACCCAGCTGACGCTTCGTACCTTCCATACCGGTGGTACCGCCAGTGGCAACGCCGAGGAGAACAAGCTCTCCTTCAAGTGGGCCTGTGTCGTCGGCGCCATCAGCGGCAGCATGGTCAAGCGCGAGAGTGACGGTGTCTCTGTCTTCACCCGCAAGGGCCACATCGATGTTTCCCGCGTCAACTACGAGTTCCCGCAGAACGTCGGTACCCTGCTGGTCAAGGAGGGGGATGCTGTCGGCAAGGGCAGCTTCCTCTACAAGACCGCCAGTGGAGTGGACTTCCCCTCGCCGGCCAACGGTACCATCCGTATGTACGGCAACAACGTCCTGGTCCTCGACCATCCGAGCCAGCAAACCATCAAGAGTGGTAGCGAACTGCAGGTCAAGGAAGGGGATTATGTCGAGGCGGGAGCCGCGCTGGTCACCTTCGACCCGTTCAGCGAGCCGATTATCAGCGAGGTCTCCGGTACCATTCGCTTCGAGGACATCAAGCTAGGCACCACTCTGATCGAGGAGGTCAACGAGGAGACGGGCAACATCGAGCGCCGTATCAACGAGCACGCCTTGGAGAAGCTCTCTCCGACTTTGCAGGTCGTCGGTGGCGATACGTTGCAGCCGGCTGTCCTGGCAAGCTACCAGCTGCCTGGCAACTCCTACCTGCAGGTGGAGGAAGGCCAAGAGGTGTCCAAGGGCGATATCCTGGCCAAAATCCCGATGCAGGCCCACAAGACCAGCGATATCACTGGTGGTCTTCCGAGGATTGGCGAGCTTTTCGAGGCCCGCAGACCGAAGAACACCGCCGTGCTGGCGCAGGTTTCCGGAAAGGTCACGATGGGTCCGACCATCAAGGGCAAGCGGTGCGTCATCGTTACCGACAAGTTCGGTCACGAGTTCAAGCATCTGGTGCCGGTCGGCAAGAACTTGTTGGTCCGTGACGGGGATAGTGTCGATGCTGCGGAGATGCTGTGCGATGGTGCCGCGGATCCGCATGATGTGCTGGACATCCTCGGAGAGAACGCCTTGCAGGCCTTCCTTGTCGACGCGATCCAGCAGGTCTACCGGACCCAGGGTGTAGACATCAACGACAAGCATCTTGGCCTGGTCGTCAGGCAGATGCTGAAGAAGGTCGAGGTTGTCCGTCCCGGCGACACCAACCTGATCATGAAGCAGCTGGTCGACAAGCATAAGTTCTTCGCCGAGAACGAGAGGGTCATCGCCCAGGGTGGCGAGCCCGCAGTCGCGAGACCGTTGCTGCAGGGTATCACTCAGGCTTCCAAGTCGAGCGATTCCTTCATCAGCGCCGCTTCGTTCCAGGAAACGACGAGAATCTTGACAAAAGCGGCTATTGCTGGTAGTAAGGATGAATTGCGTGGCTTGAAAGAGAACGTGATCATCGGACATCTGATTCCTGCTGGTACCGGTATGAAAATGTACCGTGATATCAAGCTGGATGATGAGAAGCTTGTCGAGCAGCACCACCTGGCCATGGCTAACGCCCAGGAGGCGCAGCAGAGCAAGAGCTTCGTCGATGATGACTTCGACGCCGCGGATCTTGGTGACATGAAAACCGTAAGCGAGCCGATTGAGGTGGATGATCCGGTCGATGAGGAATAAGCGAAGCCTGTTGGCGGAGCAAACCCCCACGACCATCTCCATGCAAGCCTCGTTGGCTCCATGCTGAGTTACGGTTTTTGATAGATGCGTCGTCCGGTAGAGGACGACGCAGGCCCCTATGGTGTGAGACATGGCGGGCCGACAAAATAGAGGAGTGTATCGAAAGATGCCTACAATTAATCAGCTGATCAGAAAGGGCCGGAAGCAGGTCTCCAAGAAGACCAAGTCCCCGGCTCTCGAGGGTTGTCCTCAGAAGCGTGGTGTTTGCACCCGTGTCATGACCATGACCCCGAAGAAGCCTAACTCCGCTCTCAGAAAGGTCGCTCGTGTGCGCCTTTCCAACGGCATTGAGGTTACCGCTTACATCCCCGGTATCGGGCACAACCTGCAGGAGCACTCTGTCGTGCTTATGCGTGGCGGAAGAGTCAAGGACCTTCCTGGTGTCCGTTATCACATCATCCGTGGTACCAAGGATACGCAGGGTGTCGCCGATCGCAAGAGAAGCCGCTCCAAGTATGGTGCCAAGAGACCAAAGGCTTGATTGGGGAGGTAGCATATGTCGAGAAGAGCATCGAAGCATACCAAGGTTGTTGTCGCCGATCCCGTGTATCAGAGCACTGCTGTGGAGAAGTTCATCTGCCGCATGATGGTCGATGGCAAGAAGTCCACCAGCAGCAAGATCCTGTACACCGCCATGGAAGAGATGGCCAAGAAGACTGGCGAGAAGCCGCTTGACTCCTTCAACAAGGCGATTGACAACGTCAAACCGCTGGTCGAGGTCAAGAGCCGCCGTGTCGGTGGCGCCACCTACCAGGTGCCTGTCGAGATCAGGGATGACCGCAAGGAAGCCCTGTCCATGAGATGGATCATCGCTGCCGCTCGTGCCCGCAATGGCAAGAGCATGGCCGAGAAGCTCACTGCCGAGCTTCTGGATGCCATCAACAGCACCGGCGCAGCCTTCAAGAAGAAGGAAGATACCCACCGCATGGCCGAGGCCAACAAGGCTTTCAGCCATGTCCGCTGGTAAGCAGCACTGGTCGTGTAAGAAAACCGCAGGTTCAGGCCTGCGGTTTTTTGTTTGTCCAAAAGCGCTCAGAAGAGGCGTTTGAAGCTGACGGAAAACTGCAGGCCCTCTGCCAGGTGCTCGTCTGGATTCCCGATGATCAAGCCGCTCGGGTTGAACAGGTGGATGTAGCCGACAGAAAGCTCCATCCCCTCCTTGCGGGAGATCGTCCATCGGTATCCCGTCTGGAACGACAGCTGGTAGACTTCTCCGCCATTGTCTTCCGCCTTGCCCTTTGGCGCGTCGTTTCCGACATATTCCAGAAAATTCAGCCCGAAGGCGGTTCCAAGGAAACATCCCTGCTGGTCCTTGTGGAACGGATAGTAGCGGACGCCTGTTTCGATGCCGACGGTGACCATCCAGATGTCTTCGTCGCTGGCCTTGCCGATCGTGTGGGTGAAGCCGCCGGTGGCGGAAATGTGAGGGAGCAGGTTTTGCTCATAGCGGAGGCCGAAGCCGATGCCCATGTGCCGGAGCGACCGCGCAAGTGACGAGAAATCCGCGGAGAAGGAGCTGCGGACCGGCGTCGCCGAAAGAGGGAGCGCGAGAAGCAGCGCGAGCAAGGATTGTATGGGTCTTTTTCTCATCTTCACACTAGCACCAAACGAAGGTTGTCCAGTCTCGAATTGCCTTTCTTGACCGAGACGGTGATGACATTGCCTGCTTTGACGGGAATGCTGAAGGTCTTGCCTGCAAGGTGCGTTTTCTCTTTCGCAGTGAACGACCATACCTGTCTGTTGTCGATTTTTACCACAATGGTGGCGCCGGCGTCCAGTTCATCGGTCACTGGCTCCGCGCCTCTGCCGCTGAGAAAGCCACACAGGGTGTGGTATCCGCTGGGAACCTTGCCTTTGCCCACGGAGATGCCACGGGTATTGGACGGCTTGCTGGTCCCATACAGCGTGATGGTGTACCACATGTCGCTTGGCGTCGCGTCGAGAACATCGTCAATCTGGTTCCACGGCGAGCCGCTGGCATAGGTGATGGTGGTTTTCTCCTCCTTCGGGGGAATGGGGCCGATGGAAAAGCCGACTGCCTGGTAGAGGTCCGCCAACCTTCGGTTGTAGACGCATGCGAACGGGACATTGAGGAGCCAGAAACCGAAGATGCCGGTGGCATGGGTGAGGATGACAAGCACGAGCATCGGTATATAGAGGAACGAAAGCAGGATGGTGGCCGGAATATCCCCGAGATAGCCCGTGTAGAAGGGCCCGAGGAGAAATGTCATCCACGAGAAACCACAAGGCAGCTTCACCTCTTCGGTATCGGTGTGGTAGATTTGCTCATGTGCCATGGAAAACCTCTTGTCCAGTATTGCAGATTTTCCCGCTTGAGGACAGTTCCAAATAGTTGTTTTATAAGGTTTTCCCGAATGCTTGACACGTTTTCCTAATTACCGTATATTAATCGGCGTGCGCCCAAGGGGACGGTATGTCTGTGTGCGCATCAAGGACCAAACCGGTTATTGTCAGGCAATAAAAAGGGTGGTTCCAGAATCGAGAAGTTTTTTTAAACTTGCTATGTCGACTGAGTTTCGTAACGACGTCAACCGACCTCTGGAATCTCTTATTTATCCTCACAAAACAGTTTGCTCCTCTGTATCAGTAAAGGCCTTGCCTTTATGGTAACACTATAGATTGTGACAGTCAGAAGACTGGTCACAAGGAGGAAATGATGGCAAAAGAGAAGTTTGTGAGGAACAAGCCGCACGTAAACGTCGGAACCATCGGCCACGTTGACCATGGTAAAACCACCCTCACTTCCGCAATCACTCTGTATTGCGCGAGAAAGTGGGGCGATGAGGGCAACAAGGCCCTTGCCTACGACAACATCGACAACGCGCCGGAGGAGAAAGCTCGTGGTATCACGATCAACACCAGACACGTTGAGTACCAGACCCCCAACCGCCACTATGCCCACGTCGACTGCCCGGGACACGCTGACTACGTCAAGAACATGGTCACCGGTGCTGCCCAGATGGACTGCGCTATTCTGGTTGTCGCTGCCACTGATGGCCCGATGGCCCAGACCAAAGAGCACATCCTGCTGGCCCACCAGGTTGGCGTTCC
>CAJMOS010000092.1 GCA_905215015.1 uncultured bacterium
CAGGCGAGCTGGCCAGGGATGACGGGTTGTCGCTGCTGCGCATTGCGGGACCGCTGGATTTTTCCCTCATCGGCATTCTCGCCCGGATTGCGACGATTCTCGCCGAGGCGGGAATCAGCATCTTCGCGATTTCCACCTTCGACACCGATTATCTCATGGTAAAACGCGATAAGCTCCAGGCCGCGGAAACGGCGTTGCGAGCCCATGAATACGCGCTTCGGAACCATAAGGAAGAGGGGTGACGCTATGGAATGGAAGACCACGCATTTCACCAACCGTGGCGTGAGGGTCAAGGACTACGAGCCCCTGCCCGAGCCACTTGGCGTCGCCCGTATCCTGCTGGTGTTCGCGCTTGTCGCGCTTCTTTGCGGGTGGGTGGCATATGGTTCCCTTTTCGCTCCCTGGCTGTTTGGTGTCGCTTTGGGTGGCGCTCTGTTCTGGTGTCGGTGCGACGATTTCAACAAGAGCGAGATTGCGATGAACAAGCCGTTGCGGGGCAAGGAAGCCGCCATGAGACGGCGCTCCTGGCGTTTGCTCTGGGAAGGGGTTGCCGTCACGTTGCTGTGGCTGGCGGAAACGGTTTTCGCTTTCCGGTTCCAGCTTTCCCTGCCTCAGTACATCTTGGCGGGCCTTTCGCTTGTGGCCTTTTTCGCTACCAGGTTGTATCCAGCCTTTCTCGTGTGGGCGGTCGTTCTGGCCGTGTCTGGGGTTGTTGCGTGAGAGGGTTCTGGAAACACAAAAGCTTTCTGGAAAGAGGGCAACTCTTCTTCCAAGCGTGCTTTGCCGCCTGTATCGTCCTGTATGCCTTCTTCCATGATATCCGTCTGGTCGAGGCTTCCCTCGGGTTCCTTGTCGTCTTTCAGCGTCTTGATGTCGCCAGGATCCGCATGCCGGGTGTTTTGTGCTGGATGCTTGAGAAGCGGAACGCGCTGGACGACCAAGCGTTGCTTGCCTTCCATGGACCGAGGATCGCCCGTTCGCTTTGCCTCAGGGCTTTCATTGAGGCGACCGGGATAGGTGCCAGCTATGCCCTCTGTACCCACATCCTGCTCTTCGGAACAGCCGTCCAGGCACTTGCCATGGTCGCCCTCGCCATGGGCCAGGCGTTCTACCTGCTCTGGACCGCGGATGAAGGTACGGACAAATGGCTGAACGATACGGCCGCGTTGAAGACGTCCCTTCTGGTCTTCCTGTTCCTCTGGGTACGCCTGCTGGCCAGTGGAGGGAACATCATTTTCCCCTTGTTTTGACTGCCCTTTTTTCCCTGTTTCGGATAGTATGGGGACATGGAACTGAAAGAACGGGTGGCGGAGCTCTCCGATTTGCTGAGACGCTACCAGAAAGCCTATTATGTGGACTCCCGGCCACTAGTCAGCGACTTGGAGTATGACAAGCTGTTTGACGAGCTGGTCCGGATCGAGGCCGAGCATCCTGAGCTGAGACTTCCTGATTCTCCGACGGTCAGGGTCGGTAGCGACCTGACCGGCGATTTCCCCGAGGTGGAGCATACCATTCCGGTGCTCAGCCTGGACAAAGCCTATTCCGCGCAAGAGATTCTTGCGTGGATCGACCGGGCCGAGAAGCGGATGGGGGAGGACCTTTCCTTTGTCATCGAGGAGAAGATTGACGGTTGCTCGATGGTCCTGTACTATGAGGACGGCCGTCTGGCCCGGGGTGTGACCCGCGGCAACGGCGTGGTCGGCAACGACGTGACGGGCAACATCAAGACGATTCCCTCCATTCCCCTGAGGCTGGACGAGTCGGAGTCGCTGGCTGTGCGTGGCGAGGTCTACCTGCCCAAGGAGGCTTTCGAGCGGATCAACCAGACGATGGACCCGCCCTACGCAAACCCCCGCAACCTGGCCAGCGGCTCTATCCGCCGTATCCATTCCAGCGAGACTGCGAAGATTCCTCTGGATATATTCTGCTACGAGGGCTTCTGGGAGTCGGAGCGTCCGTTTGACGACCACATCCAGATCCTCGAGGAGCTGAAGCGGCTTGGCTTCCGTACCAATCCCCATATCGGCTACTTCTGCAAGACCAAGGAAGAGGCAGAACGGCGCTTGAGGAAGGCGGGTCTGGAGGGGGTTCCCGGCAGCTTCAGCGACATCCCGGCCTATATCGAGATGAAGGCCAAGGGGCGCAAGGATCTGCCCTACGAGATCGACGGTCTGGTGGTGAAGATCAACGAGATCAGTGTCCGCGAGCTGTTCGGCTATACGGGACACCATCCTCGTTGGGCCATCGCCTACAAGTTCGAGGCCCCGCAGGCGGAGACCATTGTCGAAGGTATCGACGTGCAGGTCGGGCGGACGGGAAGGATCACCCCTGTGGCGCGTGTGAAAGCAACCGAGGTAGGTGGCTCGACCGTGAGCAACATCACCCTGCACAACCAGGACTACGTGAACCAGCTCGAGCTTGCCATCGGCGATACGGTGGAGATCAGCAAGCGCGGGGACGTCATTCCTGCCGTGGAGCGGGTAACGGAGAAGAACGAAGCGGGGAATCCGACCTGGGAGATGCCGAAGGAGTGCCCCTGCTGCCATACTCCGCTCGTCGTCCGTGGCGCCCACCATTTCTGTCCCAATCCCCTGTGCCCGGACCAGATTCGTGGCAGGGTGGAGTTCTTCTTGGGAAAGGACCAGATGGATATCGAGAGCTTCGGCCCGGAAACCGCGGGAGTGCTGATCGACAAGGGTGTGCTGAAGGATATCCAGGACATCTACACGATCGACTACGTCAAGACGCTGTCCGGGACTCCTGGCTTCGGCGAGAAGAAGATCGTCTCCATCGTGAAAGCGGTCGAGGAAAGCAAGAAGCAGCCCTTCCATCGGGTGCTTGTCTCGCTCGGGATTCCCGAAATCGGCAAGAAGGCGGTGGATTTGCTGGTCAAGGACGGGATTACCTCGATGGACCAGTTGCTCGGGCTGGCAGCGAAGCATGACGCGGACCGGCTGCTCGGCATCAAGCAGATGGGGCCGAAGACGGTCAAATCGCTCTTCGATGGATTGAACGACCCGGCCAACCGGACCCGGATCGAGGCGCTCAGGACTGCCGGCCTGCAAATGGAGGAGCGTGTCGAGCGGAACGACATTCCCCAGACCATGGCGGGACAGGTGTGGTGCGTGACGGGAAGCTTCGTCCATTTCAACCCTCGTTCCAAAGCCATGGAAGAGGTGGAGAAACGGGGTGGGCGCAGTGTCGGGTCGGTATCCCGCAAGACTACCCATCTGCTGGTGGGTGCCGGTGGCGGCAGCAAGGAAGCCGCCGCTCGCTCTCTCGGAGTGAAGATCGTGCACGAGGATGAGTTCATCGCCATGCTCGGCATGGGCGACGAAAAGGCGGCAGAGGATCAGAAAAAAGCACAAGGTACTCTTTTCTGACACACAAAAAAAGGTGATACTTGCAAAGTCAGGAGCAAAACAATGAACGAGCTTGCAGTACAGTTGAACGAGACGTTGAAGGGGACCGTCGCCGAGGCTTTGATGAGCGGCGTCGGCCGGCGCATGTACTTCCCTAAGGGGATCGTGGCCCAGAGCGCCGAGGCGAAGACCTTGGCGACGAAGTACAACGCCACCATCGGCATGGCGGTCAAGGACGGGCAGCCCATGTATCTTTCCGACATCTACTCCCAGTTCGTGCCGGGTTCTTTCAATCCTGCCGATATCTTCAGCTATGCCCCGGGCGGCGGCGTCAAGGAGTTGCGTGAGTTGTGGAAGAAGGAGATGGTGGAGAAGAATCCCTCGCTGAAGGGCAAACTGACCAGCAACCCGATTGTCACCAGCGGCTTGACCCATTCGATTTCCACCATCTGCCAGCTCTTCGCGGGCCCGGGAGACACGTTGGTGATTCCCGACCTGGCGTGGGACAACTATGAGCTGATGTTCAGCGCGCTGAACGACTGCAAGGTCAAGACCTTCAAGATGTACGACGAGGCGATGGGATACAATGTCGCCGGCCTCGTAGAGGCTGTGCGCAGCATCCCCGACAAGAAGGCCCGCCTGATCCTGAACTTCCCCAACAACCCGACCGGATACACTCCGAGCGAGGCGGAGATGGGTCTGCTCGCCGATGCCTTGAAGGGGCTTGCCGATGACGGCTACAAGCTCCTGGTCATCAGCGACGACGCCTACTTCGGGCTTTTCTACGAGAAGGAGACGGCAAAGGAAAGCCTGTTCTCCAAACTCTGCGACCTTTCGCCGAACATCCTCGCCGTCAAGGGCGATGCCGCCACCAAGGAGGCGATGGTGTGGGGCTTCCGTATCGCCTTCGTCACCTTCGGCTGCAAGGGCTTCACCCAGGCGCAGTACGATGCCTTGGAAAAGAAGATGATGGGCATCATCCGTGCCACCGTCAGCAACTGCGACCATCCGGGCCAGAGCCTTCTGGTCCATGCCATGAAGAGTGCCGGCTATCAGGATGACAAGCGCAAGGTGCTGGAGGAGATGCGGGGACGCTACGAGGTCTTCCATGAGACGCTGAGGAAGTTCGAGGACAAGTACGACCTGCTGCGCCCCTATCCGTTCAACAGCGGATACTTCATGGCCTTTGCCACGAAAGGGAATGCCGAGGACCTTCGCAAGCGGTTGCTTGATGTCTACCATATCGGCTGCATCAATATCGCCGGCAGGGTGCTCAGGGTGGCCTACTGTTCGGTCGAGAAGAAAGACATTCCCGATCTGATCGGACAGCTCTACAAGGCGGCGGGTGAGGTATGGAGTTAAAGGCGAAGCTCTATCTCGTCGATGAAGCAGGCGAGAAGTACATGGGTATCGGCGTGCTCTGGCTGCTCGATGCTGTCGCGAAAGAAGGCAGCTTGCGCGCTGGGGCGCAGAGTCTTGGCATCAGTTATTCCAAGGCGTTCGGCATGGTCAAGCACCTGGAGGACGAGCTTGGTCTTCCCGTGTTGGAGCGGAAGCGGGGTGGCAGCGACCGGCAGGGCGCCACCCTGACGCCGTTTGGCAAATCGTTCATGGCGTGCTACGATAGCTTCCAGCGTGAAGCGAAAGCGGCCATGCAGGAACCATATGCACGCTTTCAGAAGCAGGTAAAAGAGCTGCTTCGTGCAACAGAAGGAGCACAAAGTGGGAACCAAGAAAGTTGATTTCACCATTCAGAATCTGGGCGAGGCGAAAATTCCCAGCCCGATTGCCATGAGTTTGAACCGGGGTGACGGAAGAGCCGATTACGTCGACGACAACGACCGGATCATCTATACGCTTGACCGCCGGATCGTGAAGGGGAAGGTCGAGGGTGAGGAGGAGGACCTGCTCGAGGTCGCCGGCCCGAGACAGAAGATCTACTTCAACCCGAGCCATGTCCATGCCGCCATCTGTACCTGTGGCGGTATCTGCCCGGGTCTGAACAACGTCATCAGGGCGGTGGTCCGTTGCTTCTGGTACCGCTACGGCGTGCGCCGCATCAGCGGCATCCAGTACGGCTACCAGGGACTGCTCGAGAACGCCCCGTGGCCGTTGGTCGACCTGACTCCGCACGTGGTGGACAAGATCCAGGAAAAGGGCGGATCGATTCTCGGCAACGCCCGTGGCGGCGGCAAGCAGATCGACGAGATTGTCGATTCCCTGGAGAGGCTGAACATCAACATCCTGATCACCATCGGCGGTGATGGCACGCTCAGGGGCGCCAGCGACATCGCTGACGAGATCGGCCGCCGTGGCCTGAAGATCGCAGTGGTCGGTGTGCCGAAGACCATCGACAACGACCTGCTGTACGTGCAGTCCTCCTTTGGCGTGGATACTGCGGTCGCCCAGGCGGTGCCGGCCATCCGGTGCGCTCACGCCGAGGCCGAGGGTTCGATCAATGGTATCGGCATCGTCAAGGTCATGGGCCGCGAGAGCGGCTTCATCGCCGCCCAGGCTTCCTTGGCCCAGAGCGACGTCAACTTCTGCCTGATTCCCGAAAACCCGTTCGACATGGATGGGCCCAATGGCTTGCTGAACCACCTGAAGGCCCGCATCCTTGCCCGCCACCATGCGGTGATCCTGGTCGCCGAGGGCGCGGGGCAGGAACTGCTGCCCCCTTCCACCGAGCATGACGCCTCCGGCAACGTGAAGTTCCATGACATCGGCCTGTATCTCAAGGACCAGATCAAGACCTACTTCCAGAAGGAAGGAATCGTCTGCAACATCAAGTACATCGACCCGTCCTACATCATCCGCAGTGTCGCGGCGGACAGCTACGATTCAATCTACTGTGCCAGACTTGGAGCCCACGCCGTCCATGCGGCCATGGCGGGCAAGACGAAGATGCTGATCAGCGAGTGCAACAACCGCTTCGTCCACATCCCCATCGCCGCCTGTGTCGCCAGCCGGAACCATGTCGACCTCGAAGGTCCTCTGTGGAGAGATGTCCTGGAGAATACCCGGCAGCCTGTCAGCATGAAGAACACGCTGTAAGGCTGTGAGGTGGTAATTCCGTAGGGGCTGTCGAGAGGCAGCCCCCCTTCATTTCGTTTGAGGGAAGAGTTTCCTTACGCATGCAATGATGGCTTCTTTCCTACCTTTCCGGATTCCTTTTTGCAACACTCTCTGGAATCCTTCCAGACGTCCATCCACGCGCCCCCTTTTGGAATCCACCGTTCCATAAGGCACGTCCTGCGCCTTCAATTTCCTGTCCGGGAGCAAGGCATGCAACACCTGGCATGCCTGCTTCTATAGATGATGGTGCATACAGGAGTTTGGAGGACGCAAACAGCCATGATCTTCAGCCTTTGCAGAGAAATGCCGGTTATCCCGCCACGATGTCCTTGACGATCATTCCCCGCAACGGACAAGCCACTGGATCAACTCGTCGTTCTTATACGCCAGGGAGGGGACATCGAAATGCGTTGCTCCCTTCAGTTCCGTTATTCTCGCATCGGCTCCCATTTCCTTGAGCTTTTGTATGGCTTCCCTGCTTGATTCTGGATTGACGATCGTATCGTTTGTTCCTACAAACGCCCAGATTCTCGTCTTGCTCAAGGCCTCCAGGTTTTCCTTTGTCATTTTTACGCTGCCACTCATCGGGGCGATGCAGGCAAAAGTGCCCGGCATTTGTATCTGAAGCTGGTAGGTCCCGGTTCCGCCCATCGAATGGCCCGTCAAGGCAACCTTTTCCTTGTCTATCGCATGTTCGGCATGGAGGGTTTGTATCAGATCCTTGATCTGATCCGATACGTCCACCCAACCTTTCGCCTCTTTATCCAATTTGGGGACGGCAACATATGCTTGCAGGTTTTTGTAATACCCTTCATGCAAGTATTCCGGGAACCCATCCGTTGTCAATAAAGCCGCTGTCTCCTCCCTTTTGTTGGTTCCCCCATGCAGATAGATGATCAGCGGCATGTCGTTTGTCGGGTTCTCGGGGATGTAGAGGTAGTACGGCAGGCTTCCGGTTGTTTGTAACTGCATGGTTGCGGGAACAACCTCGCTCGTTTTGTCGCCACTAGGGGACGGTGATGTATCTCTTGCAAGATTTGCCTGTATGCCTGTGGTACTGCTGCAACCTGTGGCAGCCAACAGGACGACGCATCCGATAAGCCATTGGGTCGTCTTCTTCATCGTGTGCCTCGATAATTCCATTCAAGCATATGTTTTCCGGTCTGTCTGCCGTTTCCGAAACATGCTTCCGGCATCAAGAGACATTGGACGGAATCGGAAGACGGCCGTGATGTCGGCGAGAGTCTTGAGGGAATATGCAATGCATTCAGGTCTGCATGGTGAAATTCCTGAGGGACAATGTCCCTCAAGAATCAAACCTGTCCGGCCGGAAGTTCAGGTGCTTGCTGTTGACCGGAGGAGTATAGCCATGAAGGACTGGTTTCTTACTGTATGGATCACTTGAAGGAAATATAACTTTTTTGTAGGAAAACGAGATAACAGCCTTGTTGGTGAGACCTGTATACGTTTCAGGAAGATGGGTGATGGTGATGATTCCATCATGCATGTCTGTGCTATGAGAAACGCAAGATGCAATTGCAGTCCAAAAAGAAGTCTCTGAAGTGCAATAAATGAATATATTTATATATTGTAAGTAAATATTTGTTATCTCCCTAGTGATTTGCAAGAAAAATGGTACGTAATTTCAATTTTTTCGTTAATTTTCTCAAATTCATGTTGACACTGTTTGCCAAATCTTATTATATTCCGTGTCAAGAAAAGATAACGACATGCGAAAGTTCTTTTGAACTTAAAGCAAACAACGGGATTTTTTCTAACCTCCTTTTGTGACCGACCTTGGGTTTAACCTCCTTTTCCCAGGCCGGTTTTTTATTTCTTTGCAGTGCAACCGAATGATGGCTTACGCAATTGGGCGAAATCCAAGAATCCGTACAGAGAAAGATGGGAATCCGCTTGCAAGCACATGTGAATCCAGTCACATGTCTCTGAATATATATAGCAACTTCCGCAAAACCAGAATATTGAGCTTGGTGTGGGCCAGGCTCGTCGCACACAGACATGCAACCTTCTTCACCATTCTCCACGCTCCTGCCCTTTGCTTCTTCGGGGATTTCAGGGTAAGGTAAAAACACATCGGGGGAAGACTCCAGCCCGTTCTTCCACTCTCCATCCCGATGTCCTAGGGCGAATGCAACGACATGAAGAGGCACTTTCTCGGAACTCAATCGGGAAAGTGCCTTTTCGATATGTACCCAACATTATCTCCGGTCGATTCCTTTTTCCCGCTTTCTTCGTTCGATATAGGAATCAATCCGGTTGAAATCGGCGTTGAGAATCAATTCGGGCGGGAACTGCTCGTCCTCGAGGATGTCCAGCGCGATCTTGACATTGCCGACAGCCCACATGTTGTGGGCGTCGCTGTCCACGCAGACCGGCACGTCGTACTGTCTGCACAGACGCATCAGGTCCCTGCAGTTTGGCTCGGATCCGGGTCTGATGGCAAATGAGTTGGCGTTGATTTCCAACGCCTTGCCGGTATCCCGCAAGGCCTTGACCACCGCCACGTGGTCGAACGGGTAGACGGGGTTGCCGGGATGTCCAAGCAGGTCGACCCACTGGTTGGCGATCACGTTCAGCCAGCCTTCGGTATTCTGCTCGACCGTCCCCGGTTCGATAGCCTCGACATGGTAGCTGGCGATCACCCATTCCAGTCTGCCAAGGACCTGGTCGTCCAGGTCCAGTCTTCCACCAAAGGATTTGATGTTGGCCTCGCAGCCTCGGTAGAGCCTGATGCCTTCGGGGTTTTGGGGAAGGCCCGTCGTGCAGAAGAAATGATGGCGGATGGCGCCATCCATCATCTCCGGGCCATGGTCGGTAACGGCCAAGGCGACAAGGCCCTGCCGCTTTGCGGCGACAAGGTTCTCGTAGATGGTGCTGTAGGCGTGCTGGCTTGCGATGGTGTGGGTATGGAAATCACCGATGATGCGATATGCGTTGTTCATGGTTCTACTGTAGTGAAAATGCAGAAGAAAAGGAATAAAGTAAAACCATGCGAGTGGTCCAAGTTGTAGCGGCGGTCATAACCGACAAGGGTCGGATCTTCTGCGCCCAGCGCCATAGGGGAGGGGATGCAGGAGCAAAATGGGAATTTCCTGGCGGGAAAGTGGAACCAGGCGAGACGGAGCCACAGGCCTTGCAAAGGGAAATACAAGAGGAGCTCAAGCTCGACATCGAAGTCGGACGTCCCATCACCACCATCCGCCACACCTATCCGGACGTGACCATAGACCTGCATGTCTACCAGGCCCGCCTGACGAAGCCCCAGACCCCGACATTGACCGAACACCTTGCCTATGCCTGGAAGACCCTTGAGGAACTTGATGGCGTGGATTGGGCTGACGCGGACAGGGAAGTCTATCCCGTGGTGCGGAAAGCGCTAAGCGAAAAGAATATTTTCAGTATCTCTTGAGGTAAGACAGGAATGCAGACCTCTCCGTGGCCCGGCTGAGACGACCCATCGGAGAGAGATTCTTGCAATGGACACGATTATCCAATCAACGACTTGCTCAGCTTCCTCATGAATTTGGCAGGGATCGGCTCCTCGAGATGCCAGTTGATTGACATGGGTTTGGAACCTGTATGGCTGATATAGGACACTTCTCCAAGGAAGGTGTAGAACTGGGAGTTGCCTTGCGCATCTTGCTTTGCTTCCCTGACGAACAAGAGAATCTTAGAGCCTTGCTGTCTATGGTGGATATAGCGTTGTCCGGTTGTTGAGTGATCGCTTGTTGTGCTTTGACTTTGCCAGTGGAACGTGTTGGAATCAATGGCGTAGTCGTCATACAGGGTTGTAGGGGAGAAATCCTTATCAGATTTGTCCAAGGTGACCAAGAACACGTCACAGTTCTGGTCTGGCAGCCATTTCACTCCTTCTCGGACCGTGTTGGGTTTCAAGAAACCCAGTGCGGCAAACAGTTGGTCTCGGGAATAGGTGGCATGGATGTCCAGTACTTTCACTTTGTTGAGAGAATAGGCCTTGCAGATGATGTCGATGGTATCCAACTTGTAAGCAAGAAGTTCCTCGATTTCACTGCAATAGGTAGGATTGTTCCGGAGCTCTTTGATTCTCTCAATCGGATTGTCTGTTTCTGTTGCATTTTGCCAAATGGTGAACAACAACATCCAAAGCAGGCTTTTCTCCTCGGACGTACAGCTATCCCACTCTGGTACCGCGGCATCTGGTTTGAGAAGGTTCTGAAAGTAAGAAATAGCTCGTCGGGAATCCATATGGGCAAGACGATACAAGGCCCCTTGCATGATGGGATCAAGTGACTCTTGAAAATCTCCGAGCAGACCTGCATCCACGCAAAGTCGAGAAAAACTATCCCATCGGTAGAGATCGAACGGACTCATGTGGGAGTATTCCAAGAACTGGGATAATGTCGGTTTTTGACGATAAAAGGAATAACAATCGATCAATTTCTGGATAACACCCTGTCTACGGCCAATGGTGGCACGAATGTTGGAGAGGATATCCTCCTGGGCTTGTTTTTCCAACTCAATGTAACAACCTTTGGGTACGGACACGAATCCGGCAGAAATTTCGGTCGCCACACTATGACGGGTTTTGTCTAGGAGAGCCCGGAACTTTTCTTCAAAGTTGTATTTCTGGTTTGCCTGGCCGATGAAATCAAGGACCGTCAAGAATTCTTTCCCCTTGCAAGTACGTAATCCCCTGCCAAGTTGTTGCAGGAAGACGGTAAGGGAGGCCGTTGGCCGAAGGAAAAGAACGGTATTGACTGCGGGAATATCGACACCTTCATTGTACAGGTCAACGACGAAGATAAAGTGTACCTGTCCCGATTCCAATTTTCCTTTTGCCGAGTTCCTTTCCTCTTCGGTTGAATCAGCGGAGAGTGCCATGGAAGACAGGCCGTTGCTTGAGAAGAAATCAGCCATGTATTTGGCATGGGAAACCGAAACGCAGAACCCAAGACCCTTGATTTCCCGCAAATCTCCGATATAACGGGGTAGGGAATTGATGATCAGCTGGGCACGTCTTTCTGCAACATGGCTTGAAACATATAACTGTTCGAGGTCGCCCACCTCGTAGCCGCCACGAGACCAACGCAAGCTTTTCAAATCAGTGCCATCGGCTATGCCATAGTAGTGGAAGGGAACCAACAACTGTCGGTTGATTGCTTCGGGAAGACGGATTTCTGCGGTCATTTTGTGGCCATCGAAATATTTCAGGATGTCCAGTCCATCAAGGCGCTCCGGAGTGGCTGTCAGGCCAAGGAGAATCTGTGGGGTAAAATGGGAAAGTACCAACTGGTAGCTTGGAGCGACGGCGTGATGGAACTCGTCGATGATGATGAAATCGTAGAAGGAGGGATCCACCTGTTTCCAAAGGTCTTTGTTGTGGTCGATGGTCTGTATGGAAACA